>JBNLCS010000770.1:0-2245 GCA_050303935.1 Bacteroidales bacterium | reverse complement strand
TTATGTTTAAAGATCACTGTATTTTATTGTCGATAATAATTTTAACTGTTGCTGTATCTTGTAACACAAATAATAACAAAAACATTCCTGAGGTGACCGGGAAGCCCGGCATCGTGTTTGAAGAAACCGAATTTGATTTTGGGGATATTGAATATGATTCGGATGCCACACATAAATTTGTATTTGTTAACAACGGAGACCAGCCTTTGATTTTAAACAGGGTACAGCCCACATGCGGTTGTACTGCTTCTAAGCATTCTAAAAAACCATTCAAGCCGGGTGAAAAAGGTGATATAGAAATTAACTACGATACAAAAAGAATTGGCCGTTTTGACAAATCGATACGGGTTTATTCTAATGCTACCTATGATGCGATCACTTTAAAAATTAAAGGTACTGTAAAAGACAAACCTGATGACGATGATTGAGAAGGTGATGGCTTAAAACAGGCTTGTTTTATATACATGTAGAGTTTAAAAACTAAAAAAATTTAAAAATAAAAAATATATTGTTTAGCGGAAAGAGGAGGAAAAATGCCGAAAATTTCAAAAAGGGGTGATTTAATGCCCAATTCACCAATAAGGAAATTAGTTCCACATGCTGAAGAAGCTACCGAAAGAGGAATAAAAGTATTAAAACTGAACATAGGCCAGCCAGATATCCCAACAGCACCCCTGGCAATTGAAGCCATAAAGAATTTAGATGCAAAAGTTATTGATTACGGACATAGTGCCGGAAATATGTCTTTAAGAAAAAAGTTTGCAGAATATTTTAACTCCGTTAATATCAATGTGGGTTACAAAGATATTCTGGTTACAACTGGTGCATCTGAGGCAATTACGCTAACCTTATTGACTTGTTTGAATGCCGGGGACGAAATTATTGTTCCTGAACCTTTTTACGCCAACTATTTTAGTTTTGCAACGGCAACTGATGTTGAAGTAGTACCGGTATCCGCATCCATTGAAAATGGTTTTGCATTGCCGGATATAGATGAATTTGAAAAAAAGATTACTGACCGTACTAAAGCAATAATTATTTGTAACCCAAATAATCCAACTGGTTATATATATTCTCGTAAAGAACTTGAGCGATTACGTGACCTAGTGCTAAAATATGACCTGTTCCTGCTGTCTGATGAAGTTTATCGTGAATTATGCTATGATGGGGAAGAATTTACATCTATCATGGATATCGATGGCTTGGATGACCATGTTATTCTTATCGATTCTGTTTCAAAAAGATATAGTGCTACAGGTTTCAGAGTAGGTGCCCTTGTTTCTAAAAATAAAAAATTACTCGAGACAGCTCTTAAATTTTGTCAGGCCAGACTTTGCCCTCCTTATTTTGGTCAACTGGCTGCTGAGGCTGCCATTGATTCAGATTTGAATTATATGGAATCAATGTATAATGAGTTTTTGCGTCGCAGAAATTTTATTATTGATGCCCTGAATGAGATACCTGGGGTATTCTGTCCAAAACCTAAAGGATCTTTTTACTGTATTGCTAGATTACCTGTTAACGATGCTGAAGAATTTGCAATTTGGCTTCTTAAAGAGTTTGAACACGAAAAACAAACAGTGATGCTTGCTCCTGCTTCAGGTTTTTATTTCAATACAGACCTGGGAAAACAAGAAGTACGAATTGCTTATGTGTTAAAAATTGAAGATTTGAAACAAGCCGTGAATTGTTTAAAAATTGCCCTGCAGCAATATCCGGGACGTATTATTGCCCAAGAAGTAAAAAATGTTAGTTCGGCAAGCTAAAATCGGGATATAATAAATAATTCAACCTTGTTGCTTTGTATGTATCCAGATGTTTTTTCCAGGATTTTCTTATATCATCTTCTTTTTTCCTGTCTTTAATTTGCTGTTGAAGGCTTTCATTGCCTGCAAGATTTGTGAAATATGAGTTGAAAAAATTTTCTTTATCTTTTAATTGTTCATAAGCCCCTATTAAATACCGTAAAGAGAATTTTTGTTGTGCAGGATCGTTCATATGTGTAAGGCTAAATCCTCTACATTCCTGATTTTTTAATTTTGGATTTTTGCTAGCACTTTCAATCGATACAGGGGTAAAAACTGTATCATATTTTTTAAAATCAGGATGACCATATAGCTGCAAAGGATGGAACGTGCCCCTTCCCTCTGAAACAACCGTACCTTCAAACAAACAAATAGACGGATACAAATAAACTGCCCTCATATTGGGCAAATTTGGTGAAGGCTTAACCGGAAGGATATAC
>JBNLCS010000769.1:0-2783 GCA_050303935.1 Bacteroidales bacterium | reverse complement strand
GAAGAAGTAGTTGAAAAAACAAAAAAACAAATAGAAGAAGAAATAATAGAAGTAGGAAAAAGAACAACCATTGACCTTGGGGTACATGGACTTCATCCCGAATTAATACGTATGGTTGGAAAAATGAAGTACCGGTCATCTTATGGTCAAAACTTGTTGCAGCATTCAAGAGAAGTTGCAAACCTTTGTGCAATTATGGCTTCGGAATTAGGCCTAAACCAAAAGATGGCAAAAAGAGCTGGCTTGCTGCATGATATTGGTAAAGTGCCAGATGATGAACCTGAATTACCTCATGCAGTTCTGGGAATGAAACTTGCAGAGAAATATAAGGAGAAGCCTGATATTTGCAATGCTATAGGTGCCCACCACGATGAAGTTGAAATGACAACCCTCATTGCGCCTATTGTGCAGGTTTGCGATGCTATTTCAGGTGCTAGGCCGGGTGCTAGAAGAGAAATAGTTGAATCATATATAAAAAGGCTTAAAGACCTTGAGGCATTGGCCTTATCGCACCCGGGGGTGCTCAAAACTTATGCCATACAAGCCGGACGTGAACTTAGGGTGATTGTAGGAAGTGAAAAAGTATCTGATAAGGATGCTGAAACGCTTTCATATGACATCGCTAAGAAAATACAAGATGAAATGACTTATCCCGGACAGGTAAAAATTACCGTAATACGAGAAACACGTTCAGTAAGCTTTGCTAAGTAACAACTATTATTTATAATAAAAAGAGGCCGGTAAAATATATGCCGGCCTTTTTTGTATTTATACAATAAATATTTACTAACTTAAATAGAAAAAATAACTCACTATGGTTCCTGATATAAACAGACAAGAATGGAAAGATTTGATTATGGGTAAATTAAAACCCCGAATATCAAGTTTTTCTTTACAAATGAAACTTAATACGCTAATCAATACCTATCAAAACGGTTTGGTTTCTATTAATGATGCAGTAAAAGACTTGCATGATATGTGCACACGTTATGAAAGAATTTATAAGGCAGATTTGGATCAAATATTTAAATAAGAAAATACATGGAAACTAAGAATAAATTAATCGAAATTAAAGAAGCAAAAGAATTAATTAACCAGGACCGTCAATTGGTTATTGCCGGAAATGAAGACAAATTGAAATTATTGCCAAACGGCAACTGGATTGGTGGAACGATTCCTTATTTTATGGATGTAGATGGAGGCTGCTTAGATAAAACTAAAGTTTTTGTTACCGATATAACAGATTTGGCAAAATCAACTAAAATATGTCTGTATGGGACAAATGATATCAATAAAATAACAAAAGACAGGTATAGCAACGGTTTTAGCTACATTCTAATACCATGTTTTAGTGATATGCTTACACAATATGCCATGAAAATTGAATCACAACCTGATTTATACGACAGTCCGCTAATTGGTTGGGTTACAGGAATCGACTTGGCAGAAGTGGGAAAATCAACCCCGAAGGTGTACAATGGAAAAAACGGTAAATTCTATGATAATGAAGCTATTGTGATGCACGTTGAAATGGCTGTTGATAAAACAGTCGCCCTTGAAATAATAAATATTTTTTCTCAGGGTAATGGTGATACAATCACATTTGACCAGGATGGTTTTCTTTTTAAAGAATGTTATGTCAACGGTAAAAAAACAAACATGGTTGATTACATCAGCGAAAATAATATTGACACCCGCCTTCCCCTTGTTGCCGATTATTCAGGAGCGCTTATAAATACAAGTTTTCAGCAGGTAAATGAACAAGAAAAGAGCGTTTTGTTTTACGCACCATTAAGAAAAGGTGTTAAATACAAATTGGCAAAGCCTGTGCAGGATTATCAAACAGAGTTTAAAAAAATGGTACCGGATAACATTGAGATCATCTCATCATGTAATTGTATATTAAATTATTTATATTCTGAACTCGAAGGTAAAAAAACAGGGCAAATAACCGGTCCATTTACATTTGGTGAGATAGCCTATGTTCTTGTTAATCAAACTCTTGTATATTTAAAGATTTTATAATTGTTTTTGGCCCTATAAAAAACAAAATTAAGCGACATTTAGCTGCTTAAACTGTTATTCATATTCAGAGTTTAAAATTAGAGCTTATTCATAAGCAATTGTATTTATTTATAAATTTGTTAAGTCAAAAAATTTAAATGAGATATGGATAATGCAAATTCATTCAGGGTACGTTTCACATATTTTTTGTTATCAATAATACTATTTTTTTATGCCATAATCATGGCCAGGGATTTGCTTTACCCAATTACATTGGGAATTTTAGCAAGCTATTTGCTTTTTCCTGTTGTTAACTTTATGGAAAAAAAGGGTATTCCCCGGATTTTGGCAATAAGCGTGAGCTTACTTGTGATTATTACTTTGCTATACTTCTCAGGTGTTTTTATATATAACCGGCTTGAAAGGTTATTTGGAGAGTTTCCTGATTTAAAAAAACAAGCCCTTAAAAATATTGAGGACGTATTGTTATCATTAGAAAGGAAAATCCCTATTGGTAGTGGCGTACTTGAAGATTTTTTGAAAAAAAGAATTTCATTGTTGTTTGAAAGTGGCGGTAATTTCTTTAATACGGTATTTACAGCAACAGCAGGAACAATTTTCAAACTATTGATATTACCGGTTTACGTTTTCTTATTTCTGTTTTATCGAACAAAATTCGCCCATTTCATATTAATGATTGTTCCTAATGACAAACGTTTGGTAACAGTTAAAATTTTACGTGACATATCAAAAATAGTATCAAAATATATGGCCGGTGT
>JBNLCS010000768.1:0-9430 GCA_050303935.1 Bacteroidales bacterium | reverse complement strand
TAAGTGTTATCAAAAATTTGACAAGTGTTGTAGAAACTGTTTGGATTTTATCCTTCTCCCATCATGGCAAGTAGATTATTCTTCTTCCTGAACGAAACAGGAACTTGTTCACCGTTGGTCATGATTACATACCCACCATCTTTTTTGATAAATTCTTTTAAAAAAGCAAAATTAATAAGATGCCCATGATGTATCCTGACAAATGAGAATTCCTCAAGCAAGTGCTCATATTCTTTGAGGTTTTTAGTAGCTACAATCTGCTCACCTGATGAAATAAAAAACACGGTGTAAGCCCCTTGGGATTCGCAACGCACAATATCTTTCACATTGATCATGTGCACTTTATCGGCACTGTTCAGGGCGATTCTTTTTGTCCCTGTTATATCTTTAATATTTTCAAGTAATAAATTTATGCTGTTATTAACATCACTTCGTTTTACCTTTTCATCCAATTTGTTTACTGCAACTATCAACTCATCGGGATCTATTGGTTTAAGCAGGTAATCAAGTGCGGAAAATTTAATTGCTTTAATACCATATGAATCAAGTGCAGTTGTAAAAATTACCTGAAAGTTAATTTCATCCAATTGCTCTAAAATATCAAAGCCCGTACCATCCCCAAGCTGGATATCTAGGAATACAACCTCCGGTTTTTTTTCTTTTATAGCCTTAATTCCTGACTTTACGCTATCCGCTTCGCCAATAATAGTAATTTGAGGACAATATTGTTTCAAATCATGCGAAAGCGTAACCCTTGAGTTATCAATATCGTCAATAATTACTGCATTAAACATATGTATAAAATTTAAAATGATTCATATGGTATAGATAATATTATTTTTGTGCCTGCCGGTTTCCCACCTTTCATTAAATCAACAATTTCTACACCTGCATTCACCCCAGTTTGTATTTTATACTGTTCTATCCTTTTTTTAGTAACTGATATGCCTGTAGATTTGTGGCCACTTTTACCGGTTATTTTACTATCACCGGTATGTTTTCTTCCCACCCCATCATCTGTTATTTCACAAATTAGCAAATTTTGATTCCTATTGAAAGTTATATCTATCTTTCCTCTCCCTTCCTTCTTTTTAATACCATGAACAATTGCGTTTTCAACAAATGGCTGGATCATCATTGGTGGAATTTCCATAGTTTCGGGTTCTATTTTTTCACCTATTTCAATAATAAAATCAAATTTATTGTTGGTACTCAACTTTTCCAATTCAAGATAATTATCCAGTATATCAATCTCATTTTGCAGGGGAATAAATTCTTCGCGGGCATTTTCAAGAATCAGTCGCATTAAACGTGCAAATTTCGCGAGGTACCTTTTTGCCTGAAAAGCATCGTTGGTAGCAATAAAACCTTGTATTGAATTGAGCGAATTGAAAATAAAATGTGGGTTCATCTGTAGCCTGGCCGCTTCCTGTTCTAGCTCCAACAAGCTTTTTTCCATCTCCAGTTTCTCATGGAAAGCTTTGTTCTTCTTCTTTACCCTTCTTAGACCTGCTAAAATAATCACAACTATCACCATCAGAAGAAAAGCAATTAAGCCCAATTTAAACCATATTGTTTGCCAAAACGGTGGTAATATTATAAAAGAAAAAGTAGCAGGGGTTGGGGTAAAATCCTGGTTTTCATTACCGGCAATTACCTTGAATGAATATTTTCCAGGGGATAATCCGGAATAAGATGCTTCCCTCTGATATAAAGGAGGTGTATAGTTTTCATCCATTCCTTCAAGCATCCATCTATATTTTACAGCTCCGGGATTACGATGATAAACCCCGTTAAAATTAAAGGTTAAATTATTTGCCTTATAGGGCAATTCAAGATTTACAGGAAGATTAAACCATGCCGAAAGACTATCCGCATACTCTGTATTTACAATATCTTCATAAAAAAGTTTTATGCCTGTAATATGTATTTTAGGTAGGATTTCAACGGGAATATCTTCCCAGGGGGCATATTTCATGGCGCCGTTAAGGGTACCGAACCACATATCACCATTATTATCTTTAAATATTGCATTGCGATAAACTTGAACCCCAATAAATCCCTCAGATTTTCCAAAAAGGAAATGACGAAGAAGATTAAATTTGTGGTCTAACATTACCTTTTCTACCCCCCTATCAGTACAAACCCATAAATTGTTTTCATCGTCCAGCTTTATAGCTGTAATATTACCTGAGACTAAACCATCTTCTTCTTTAATAACTACTGTTACATTCTTATTTACAATATTAACACCATTATCAGTAGCCAGGTAAACAGTCCCTGTTTCATCAATCTCTATGGCATTGATTATATTACTGGACAACCCTGTACTGGCATTAAACACAGAATACTCAGGAAATAAAGTATCAATTGCAGGTTTGTTTAACCTAAACAATCCACTTCCTGCTGTGGCTATATATAATTTTCCTTTAGTATCTGTTTTTATATATTGAACACCATTTTTTAAAGGACTATTCAGATTATTAAAATGTGAAACCAGTGAATCATTTTTAATTCGATAAATCCCATTATTCAAGGTGCCAATCCAAATGTAACCAGCCGAATCCTCTTCTATTGAGGTTATATTTCCGGTTTCACTTTCAGGGCTTAAATAAATCTTACTGAAACTTGTCCTGAATTTGTACAAGCCTTTATCCTGGGTACCCAACCATAAGTTTTGTTTTGAATCGTAAAATAAAACATCTACCATGGCAGAAGTATTTCCTGCAAAATTTTTTACATATTGAAAATTATTGTCATAATACACAGTAATCCCGCCCTTTGAACTTCCAAAGATAATATTGCCATTAATCCCTTTTATGAGTGAAAAGATCTTATGCCCCAGTTTATCATTTGGGGGAAAATGCATAAACCGTTCATTATCGAACTTATACAAACCATTGTCCGAAGTGCCAAACCAGGTATTCCCTGAAAAATCGTTTAAAACCACATGAACATCGCTTCCGGCCAGCCCGGCATTCTCTGTGAATACTTTAAAGCCATAGCGGTTATACCGTGTCAAACCATTGGTACTTCCAAACCACAAATTCCCCTTGTTATCATTAAAGGCAATAAAAAAATAATTACTGCTCAATCCATCCCGAACCGTATATTGTAAAATTGTATCCTGAAATACGGCACACAATCCCCTGTTTGCTGTTGCCAGCCAAATTTCATTATTTAAGCCCTTGCAAATACTTTTTATATAATTGGAGGGCAAACCTTCATTACGCCCTATAAAATCGATACGGTGGTTATGGACAATATTCACCCCTTTATTGGTAGCCATCCAAACAGATGTATCGTTCATGACAAGCAAACTGTTGATAGTATTGTCAGACAATCCGTTTGAAGTGTTGAATTGCACTACATCATTGTTATTAATTTGAATTAAGCCATTGCTTGCCGTACCAATCCAAATATCGCCTTTTACATTTCCTGAAATACACGAAACATTAACATCCGTCAAACCATTAGCTGAATCAGGCAGTTCAAATGATTTTCCATTGTAAACAAAAACACCTTTGTTTGTCCCTATCCATATGTCGCCACTAACGTGCTCATAAAGTGACGTAATATTGTTAACCGTTAATCCATTTTCTCCGGTAAAGTTTTTAAAGCTTATCCCATCAAAAACAAAAAGTCCACCCGTGGTCCCAATCCATAATATTCCTCTTTTATCCTGACAGAGCGCTTGGATTTGTGATTGTGTTAACCCCTGGTCGAAGGAGAAATTCTGAAAATTATATTGCTGGGACAGAATGCCAAAAGCATGATATAATGACATTAAATAAAGCAATAAGAATTTTCGCATTACCCAACTATTTTAATGTTATGGTATAATAATGGACTAAATATCTGAATAAAAATAAGAAATACCAATACCTTTAATAAAGTTGTTATACACGGTCACCAACAACAAGAATATCGTCAATTTGCATATAGTCTCCATGCATCCAATCATCAAGGTTTTTAGTAAACCAATACTTTGTTTGAAAATAAATTTATAACACGACTTCTTGAAAAAACCGGTTTATATAATTTTGCCAATCGCAAGAAACAGATTTTATTTTTTTGTTTTCAAGATTTTATCTAACTGGTGGAGAACTTTATCAATTGTAAACGGTTTTTCTATAATTTCTTCACATCCTGCTTCAATCATTTCTCTTTTATGTTCCTCCTGGACAAAAGCAGTTAAAGCAAACACCACAATATCAGGATTCTTTTCTTTTATAATTCGCGTAGCTTCAAATCCGTCCATGCCAGGCATACGCATATCCATTAAAATAAGGTCATACGTATTACCCGATTCAATTTTATCAACCACCTCATGGCCATCTTTTGCCCTGTCTACCTCAACTCCTGTATCTATTAACAACTCTACAATAAATTCATAATTAGGGGTTTCATCCTCGGCAACAAGTATTTTTTTCCCTTCCCATTCATACTGATTTTCATTGTACTTACTATCACCAAACATAATCTCCTTTTTTAATTGACAATTTTAGAAAAAATAGAAGTTTTCAGGGGTTCAGAGGTCATTTTTATTTTGCTATTCAAATCCTGATCTTTTTTTCGCATAGACAAGAAGCCTATTTCCATACTATACTATCCATTGTAATGAATCACTTTCAAGTTTTGCAAACCTCAGTAATAAATTCCATTTTTTCTTGTTAGATAACTATAATTAGCTCTTTTTAGTATAGTAAAAACTACCGATGAAATAAAAAGATTAACATTTTTCAACTTATATCCCATTCCCAAACCAACGTCACAAATTAATTTTCCTATTAAGTTACAAACTTAATTTAATTTAAGAGACTGTTTAAATTTCATCCTTTAGTTTTTTTATGCGTCTTTTTGTCCCATACTTTGTTGGATTTTCTTTAAATAGTCAATGCTATTCGCATCAAATCCACCTCATCTGGAACAAAAATACACTATAAAAAATTCCAAAAACGAATTTTAAACAGTCTCTAAATACTTTCTTGAAAAACTTCAGGAAGAAAGAAATTCTATGTATAGGGCAAATAAAATTCATTTTGTCAATATACCTTGTTCAGTTCTTATATGAACCATATATTTGCAGAAAAGACAGAAATGATTATTGCAAGAGAAAAAAAACGAACCAATATAGCAGAATATATATTGTACATGTGGCAGGTCGAAGATATGATAAGGGCTTGTAAATTAAATATAGACCTTATTGAAAAGCATATAATTTCGCAAATGAAACTTGATGAATTACAAAGAGAAGAATCGCTGATATGGTATGCCGACCTTGTTGAAAAAATGAAAATTGAAAAAATAACTAAAAAAGGCCACCTCTCTTTTGTAAATGACCTGATAAATAAACTCAACAGGTTTCATTTAGATTTATTAAACGATAAAAGTGAAACTAAATACAAGGAACTATATAAATGGGCCAAAATAAATATTGATGATTTGAGAGAAAAAAGCCGGCAAAAGGGAATGAATGATATTTTAATAACATTTACGGGACTTTATGGTCTACTTGTATTACGTTTAAAAAAACAAAATATATCGGAAGGAACTTCGCAAGCTATGCAAACATTTAGCAATATGCTGGCATACCTTTCAGCTAAATTTTTAAAATCAGGGGTTCAATTTTAATTGAACGTCAGTATATTTTTCATTAACCTTAGTTTTACAAACATAAAGAGGGAAGCCAAAAAGTTATATTTTAAGGGCACTTCTAAAAACCTCTTTCTATTCCAAGTGGCTGCGAAAAACAAATCCTTTGTTGTCAGGTGAAATCTTTCCTCAACGCAGCTACGGCTGCGATTGCGGAAAGATTTCACCTTCCGTCTTGTCTTTGTTTCCCTCACTCACTTTCATGACTAAACAGGTTTTGAAAGGTACCCTTAATTTAAAATATGAATATCCTTTACCTACATTAAAATATATTTTCTGAGTTTAGGATTGTAATAACATTTTGTACTTTTCCCTAAAATCCTGTACCTGTTTCTTGCAATAAAATTATAAAAAGCGTCAGCCATTGAAACTGGAAAAATTTTAATTACATTCCCAATAATCGTGTATGGGAATCCTATATCCAGTAAAATAGCAGAAACAGCTTTACTTCTTTTAAAAAATTCTTTATTCCTAAAATAGTACAATGTATTTTCTTCCGGGTAAATTTTCATATCACTAAATAATTTTTTCATCCTTTTGGTTTCAAACGAGGCAAAGTATATCGGATTATTCTTTCTCATCCTTTTTATCAGAAACCTGTAAGCAGTATTACACATTATGCAACTGCTATCAAAAATTATTATTTTATCTAAATAGTTAATATTCATATTACACACCCTTTAAATAATAAAACGAATATTAACACTTTCTGTTTAATTGGTCTCTAGAAGGAAACACCAATGCATGATACTAAAAGTTCATTTTCAAGGGTTACGCTCATTTGGCATGAGCTTAGATTTACTATGGTTTTGAAGTCCAAAAATATGCAGTCACCCCTTTTGCCGGATAAGTAATTTTCTGACAAGTGTAACGCGGAAAATGAAATTTCTTTGCTGATATTAATTATTTATGTAACAATGAATTATTTCTCCAATTATTACATAATGAAAATCTTTTTGAGGATATACCTTGGCAGCAATTGAAGAATCGTGAAACATGCTTTCCTTAATTGAATCGGTATATAGCTTATTACATTCAATTACCAGTTTTGACTGATCGAATGTGACATTACCCAATTCAGTAGATAGCGGTTTTAACCCGGTATCTTTAACTTTATTAGTATCCTTTCCCGAATGGGCCCCGCAATAACGTAAAATATCTTTATGGCGTTGGTGCATAAAACTAAGGGTAAAACCAGGACTTTTTTTCAAATATTCCATAGTATACCTTTGAGGCCTTACATAAATAGTTGCCACGTTTTTGTTCCACAATACCCCAAGTCCACCCCAGCTTGCTGTCATTGTATTAAATGAATCGATATTACCAGCAGTAATTAGCATCCATTGGTCACCAATTAACGAAAACACATTTTCTTCAATATTTTTTAAATCAAGTTTTTCTAACATATGCAATTTTTAGAACAACATTACAAATACCCTCTCAAACATTTCATGTTTGAGAAATGTTTTTAAACATTTTTATCTCATTTTTACACCCACTTATAAAAATTAGGTTTCAAAATTCATTTAGAATTTTACTTTTGCATTTTAAAGAAATATAACAGAAAAAACCCAATGGTACAAGGTAAGGAATATTTTAAAGGAAACGTAAAATCACTGGAAGTAAAAAACAAAGATGCTAATGCTACTATAGGTGTTATGGACATAGGGGAATATGAATTCAATACCACAACTGTTGAAATAATGGAAATAATTTCTGGAGAGCTTTATGCTTTTTTGCCAAACAGAACGGATTGGATACTTTTTAAAAGAGGCCAGGATTTCAGGGTTGAAAAGGGTACGTCGTTTAAAGTTAAAGTTCTGGAACCTGTTGCTTACTTATGCCGGTATATGTAAAAAGTATTAATTGGACTACTTAATTCTTTGATACTATCCCTGGAAGCAATCAATTCAACAGTTTTTCATAGTAAACCCCTTTGTGATAAAAAGTATTTATTTACACTAAAATTTGAAATTATTATTAATTTCCGTTGAAATTCAACTTCGAAGCATTTATCTTGCAAGAAATACATTTTTATGAAAAGTATTATTGAACAATTAAAAAGCAAAAAAATTTTAGTCTCTGACGGGGCCTGGGGCACCTTTTTACAAAACAATGGCTTGCAACCTGGTGAATGTCCAGAAAGCTGGAATGTTAAAAAACCTGAGGTAGTATATAACATTGCCAAAAGTTATATTGAAGCTGGTTCTGATGTTATAGAAACAAACAGTTTTGGGGGGAGTAAATTTAAACTGGAAATGTTTGGGTTCGGTGATAAAGTCTCTGAATTTAACAAAGCTGCTGCTGAACTTTCACGTAAAGCGGCAGGTAATAAAAATGTAATGGGTTCTATTGGTCCCACCGGAAAAATGTTAATGATGGGAGATGTGACCGAAGAAGATTTATATGATGCCTTTAAAGAACAAGCCATTGCTTTGAATGAAGGTGGTGCTGACAGCCTCGTAATTGAAACCATGTCTGCACTGGATGAAGCTACCATTGCAATAAAAGCAGCCAGAGAAAACACAAATTGCAACATTATTTGTACGATGACTTTTGAAAGAGGTGAAGGGGATAATTTCAATACCATGATGGGAGTTACGCCAGAAGAAATGGTAACTACCATAATTGATGCAGGAGCACAAATTATAGGAGCTAATTGCGGTAATGGAAGTGAAGGAATGGTTTCAATTGTTAAAAAAATACGTAGTATAAATAAAAACATCCCTATTCTAATTCATGCAAACGCTGGTATGCCAGTGTACCATAATGGAGAAACTATTTTCCCGGAATCGCCTGAAGATATGTCAAAATTTGTAGATATACTGATCGGTGCCGGTGCAAATATTATTGGGGGATGCTGTGGAACCACTCCTGACCATATCAGGAAAATTGCCGAATTAATTAAAATAAAACAAATTTGATTTATTTCATTTAGCAGAAAAACAGTCACATAAAATCCCAGTTTGCACATACTATATCAATTTACATTGTATGTTTCCTTATAAGATTGTTTGGAAAGTAAAATTGTTTGGAACTTGCCTTGGTTGTGTTAAAATTAAATTATTAAAACCAACCGATTGTAGTTTTATTATAGTTTATAAGTTAAATTTTATACAATGTGATATCGAATGACTATTTCAAGGAATGTATTACTATCTTATTACGCATTCATTTTATCTATATTTTTTCTTTCATGTGAAAGGGAACAAAATGAATTCTCTCATGAATATCTGAATGATTACCAATTCGTATATAATCTTGTACAAGACGAAGTAAAAACCAGAATAATAGGGGCTTCATTGTTTTTCCCTGAACTTGACACATTTTCCAGTATTAAAAAATACGGTTTTGAAGTTTATAAAATATCTTTTAAAACATCTTTTAACAACATGCAGCCCTTAGCCTCATGTTTAATCTCGATACCCACCTACGATTCAATATTTCCAATTCTAAGTTTTCAGAACATTACCAACACATGCAATACAAATGCCCCCTCCGAAAATCCGAACGGTAGTATAGCTTCGCTCGTGAGCTTATTTTCTGGCCTGGGATATATTACTTTACATTGTGATTACCTTGGATATGGTAGTTCTTCTCAAATTCTACACCCATATTTGCATCGCAAATCTAACAATACTGTTTTATATGATATGATGAAAGCCGTAAACGAATTTTTGAATGCCATGTACCCTGGCAGAAATAACAATGAATTGTTTTTAATGGGCTATAGCCAAGGGGCTTGGAGCACCATTTCGTTGTTGAAGGCTATACA
>JBNLCS010000767.1:0-3557 GCA_050303935.1 Bacteroidales bacterium | reverse complement strand
TATGAATATAATAATATAGTATGAATTCAAAACCGGGCTCGCTATTAGACAAAGTTGGAAATACTCCTTTAATTCACATTCAAATTAAGGACTTGCCAAATATTAATTTACATTCAAAATGAGAGTATTACAACCCAACAGGAAGTGTGAAAGATCGAGCTGCAGATTATATCCTAAGATATTGCTTTCAAAATAATGTAATTAATCATACCACTACAATTATTGAATCTTCATCAGGGAATTTTGGGATTTCACTTGCAGCTTACTGTAGAAAAAGTAATTTAAAATTTATATGTATAATTGACCCTAATATTTCTCCAATCAATGAAATGATCATACAAAACCTTGGTGCAAAGACAATTAAGGTTAAAGAGCTGGATAAGTTTGAGGGATATTTGTTAAATAGAATATCTAAAGTTAAAGAACTGTTAAATAAAAATGAAAACTTATATTGGGTAAATCAATATGAAAATGAATTAAATGCTGAAGCATATTATCAATCTCTTGGAACAGAATTATGTTCGGAATTTAATGATGTAATTGATTATGCCTTTATAGGTGTTAGTTCAGGTGGAACGATTACAGGTTTATCCAAAAAAATTAAAGAAACATTTCCAAAAGCTAAAATAATAGCTGTCGATATATGCGGTTCTGTAATATTTGGCACTACCCCACATAAAAGATTTATACCTGGAATTGGATCCAGTATGGTACCAAAAATTTTAGAAAAGGCCAATATTGATGAGGTATTTTTTGTAACTGAAGCGGATACCATAAAGTACTGTAAAATTCTTTTAAAGGAACATTCAATTTTTGCTGGAGGATCCTCAGGTTCTGTTTTTGCAGCAGTAAATCTTTATTTTGCGGACAGAAAAGTATCAGGTAAACAAAATGTAGTTACCATTTTTCCTGATAGAGGGGAAAGATATTATAATACAATTTACTCGGATGAATGGTTTTATAACCATTTAGCAGAAAAGAATAATAATAAAGAAATCATAGTATGAAACAATATTCAATAAAATAAAACGTGTATTATTTAAATCAAGAAAATATTGAGAATATTGGTATCGATTGGCATGAAACAACCAATATAATAGACCAGGCAGTTAATTTGTTAGCAAAGAATGATTATGCACAACCCATAAAACCATATTTGAGATATAAAGATTTATCAAATAGAATAATAGCTATGCCAGCTTATATAGGAGGAGACTTCAATAAGGCAGGTATTAAATGGATCGCCAGTTTTCCTGATAATATTAATAAAGGAATTCCAAGAGCTCATTGTTTAGTCATATTGAACGAATCTGATACAGGTAAGCCTACTGCAATTATTAATACACCCTTAATTAGTATAATTAGAACAGCTTCTGTTAGTGGTTTGGTCATAAAATATTTTAGAGAAGTCAGATCAAAAAAGAATTTAAATATTGGGATTATTGGGTGGGGCCCGATAGGGCAATACCACTACAAAATGTGTTGTGATATTCTTAGAGACAATATCTCGAATATTAAAATATATGATAATAAAAGTATCTTAGAGACTGATATTGAATTTAATGAAGATAATCGGATTTCTATAGTAAAATCATGGGAAGAAGCATTTTGGGATGCTGATATATTTATAACATGTACTACTTCTAAACAGGCATATATAAATAAACCGCCCAAGGATGGGTCCTTACACTTGAATGTATCTTTAAGAGATTACCATATTGATACCTACGATTATTTTAAAAATGCTATAATTGTTGATGACTGGAATGAGGTATGTAGAGAAAATACGGATATTGAACTTATGCATCAAAATAAAGGTTTAATAGAAGGTCAAACTAAAACTATTGTTGATATAGTCGTTAATAATTGTTTAAGCAATTATCAATCAAATTATGCCATATTTTTCAATCCAATGGGAATGGCGGTATTCGATATTGCGATAAGTTCATATTTCCTTAACATGGCAATAGAAAATTGTAATTATCAAACACTATAATAATATTAATATGTCAAACAAAAGGAATTTTATAGATATACGTGATTTTAACAAGGAGGAGTTAGAACATATAATAGATAATGCAATAAAGATTAAGAGCGGTAATATAGATGTATCTAGTCTTTTGAAAAACAAGGTGTTAGGATTAATGTTTAGTGTTGCTTCAACAAGAACGAGAATATCTTTTCAAGTAGGTATTAAACAAATGGGAGGGCATGGAGAATATTTAAACACTAATGATTTACAAATATCTAATCATGAAAACCTTATAGACACGGCAGAAGTTATGAACAGATATTTAAATGGGTTAATCGTAAGGATGTATAACATGAAAGAATATGGAAAAGGCAGGGATGCATTAAACTTAATTGCTAAACATACATCCTTTCCAATAATAAATGCATTAGACGATAAAGATCATCCATGTCAGGTTATGGCTGATATATTAACAATGAAAGAGAGATTTGGAAATGATTACAAAAATAAAAAACTTGTTATGACATGGGGATATTCAAAACGTCAAAAATCCCCCGGTGTTTTACATTCAATGATGAGTGCCGGTGCATTGCTAGGAATGAATGTGACATTTGCATATCCAAAAGGTTATGATTTAGAACCGGAATATGTTGAATTTGCTCAAAAACAGGTTAACGAATCAGGGGGAACCCTTGATTTTTCCAACGATTTAATGGAAGCTTCAGAAAAAGCTGACATTATTTATGTCAAAAATTGGAAGTCTCTCACATTATCAACTGAAGAAGATCTAAAAATAAGGAATGAAATAAAAGACGATTGGTGTATTTCTGAAAAACATTTCGAAAGGGCAAATCGTGATGCAATTTACATGGATTGTTTACCTTTAATCAGAGAAGAACAAGTGACTTCAGAAATAGCGGATGGCCCTCGTTCAATTATATATGACGAGGCGGAGAACAGACTTCATGTTCAGAAAGCAATATTACAAGTATTATATGAAGGGAATTAATTTCAATATACATATTTTGTGACGGCTAATTATTCATTACATAGTCCCTATAATTCTGTGTAATGGAATCATAATTAACTACAGTTCCTAATAATATTTTCAGTTTTATTTATAAAACAGTATTAATCTTATTATTGTCAATAAATATATCCCTTGTATAAACTGATAATAAAAGATATCAATTGATGCAAAAAAACTTGTCCATCAAAATTGATCAACTTTTCTTATAGAAGTTTAAGTTGTTATCAGTCTTAATAGAATCGAACACAATTTCAAATTGGAAAAATAGGTTTTAAATAATATTAATCATGGAAATTAAGAATATAGCAATAATTGGTGCAGGTACAATGGGTAGTGGTATAGCTTTACATTTAGCTTGTTACGATTATAATATTATTGTAAAAGATGTCTCAAAAGTAAAATTAGATTCTTCAATAGAAAAAGTCAAAGCTGAATCATCAATGCTAAAAATGTTTAATAAGAATTTTCAAAACATTAACCTTAATGAGGCTATTGATAAAATTGATTTTACATTGGATTATTCAAGATTTCGAGAAGGTGATTTGATAATTGAAA
>JBNLCS010000766.1:0-5210 GCA_050303935.1 Bacteroidales bacterium | reverse complement strand
TAAACACAAACCCTGAACCAAGGCATTAGAACTTTTGGTTCCATACGTGTCCTTTAGGGCATGCAACCAAGCTGATTTCAACTCTTTGTCTTCGTATAAATTGATACCTCTGTGAAAGGCCAACATTTTTTCAGATATTATCCTGGCTGGCTCTTCCTTCAATCCATAACAGGCATTTGCCAAACCTATGCAAACCCTTGGCACAATTCCGTGAATAACCGTTTTTACCTGCGAGGTATCTGTTTTTCTGACATTTCCGTATTGATAAATATTTACCAATTCAGGCACCACCTCTACTAATTTTTCAATATCAGTGCTTACTGCCGAGACATTTAACAACCTTTGGTTAAGTCCGTTAAGCGGGGTTTCAAGATCGGCCTCAAGGCATTTTAAAATCATGGAGCTGATTTCCAAAATATCGTTCGATTTAGTGGCAATATGCTGGATATAATTTGTTGCAGCTCCATCAACAGTGTTGCCCCAAATGGAAGATTCTATTAAAGTTATTTCATAAGATGGACGCCATTTTAAACGCCATTCTTCATGAAAGCTTCCTTTTTTTCTTCCATATCCGGCTTCCTGTTTTTTCCCCCAGTTAATATCAAGGATGTTTAACCTGTTTAAGAAATGGCTCTTGGCTACATGTAGCTCTTTCCGTAGATCTAAATCAATACTTTCGGTTTCTTCGGACAGGTTTAACTTGTAACTTTTGCATTTGGCCCTGAAATCTTTTTGTAATGGTATTTCACTTATTTCAGCATCAACTTTCCCAAATTTGTTCCCGATAATCAGCTCCTGATAGATCAAACGGACTTGTTCCTCGTACCCGTTACCAAAGATACACACACATGTTTCGTACAATTCATTTAAACCGGGCTTACTGAGGTTCCGCACTACAGCCAGGGTTTTTGCCAGCCGTACTGCCTCAATCACGTGCGCCGAGGAGGCATCCATATCTTTTTTCCTGAGCAATTGGGCAGCTTTTACAAACCACTTTTCAATTTTATTATCATTATCACGATAAAGCAACTCATACCATGCTGGTGAAACCACTCCGGCCCCATAGCCACTCTGTGCCGCTATTTTTGAATAAGACCAGGGTATCCACGCAGCGTCAGTTTTTATCTTTGGCAAACCTTTTAACAGTTCATTATCGTCTTTAACTTTAGGCTTGTCAACCAGTGCAGGAAGGTGCCATGCCCCACATACTACAGCAATATTTTCATAGTTCTTTTCTGCATTTCTAATTTGCTTTCGCATGTAAGCTTCCCTAACCAGGTCGGTTTTAGTTGTAAATTCAGGTAGCTCTTCCCGCAATGCAATCATAAGTTTTCCAATCGCGCTGAAAATACTGGTGTCTGAATCACGGTTTTCCACCATCACGTCCCACCAACGCTCGCCATCTTCATATCCATCCAATTTAGCAATATAACTTAATGGATCTTTTGTTACATCAGGTAGTTCGGCGGTATCTTTATTCAAAATTTCGTTCTCATCCGTATTTCCCCCATCTGATGATATTGTTTTTTCATTCTCCAGGGTCTGTTGTACTAATGGTGGCAAATCAATAAACTCAACAGGAATGTTGTTTTCTATAGCAAAACCCATGGCCACAAATTCGGGAGAAAATTCCGTGAAGGGATAAAAAGAGGATTCTTTTAGTTCCTTTGGGTTATATACTAATAATGCCACGGGGGGCTTTAACCCTTTTTTGTTATTTACATGATGTATAAGTGCATTGCCACCAGGAGGGCCTTCGATAAGTACCACATCAGGTGTATTATCCTTCAATGCACTTTTCAGGCTTTTGCTACAACCTGCTCCGTGGTGCCTTATTCCGTATATGTTTGTTGGCATAGAATAAACGAACTTAGAACTTGGAAATTAGTGTATTTGTATATTTGCCGTTTATTTACAATAACTCTGAGCAATTCCTGTAAATATCGTTCCATTCTTTTCTTTCTTTTACAATGGTTTCAAGATACTCTTTAAAGATAAGCTTGTCCTGCACAGGGTCTTTTACCACTGCACCAACTATACCTGCGGCCAAATCTTTAGCTTTTAGGCTGCCATCGCCAAAATAGGCCGCCAGGGATTGGCCACTGTTAATCACAGAGATAGCTTCGGCAGTACTTAAAGTAGCCGAAGGAATTTTTAGTTTATTTTTCTTGTCCATTGTTTTTCCTTCCCGCAGTTCCCTAAACATGGTAACCAACCTTTCAATTTCTTTTTCAGGGGCTTTTTCTGCAGGCAATTGCAACGCTTCGCCTAAGGATGCCACCCTGCCTGATACTATTTTTACTTCTTCGGCAAGTGTATTGGGTAAAGGCAATACTACTGTATTGAACCTTCTTTTTAAAGCACTCGAAAGTTCATTTACTCCTTTGTCCCTGTCATTTGCTGTTGCAATAAGGTTAAACCCTTTCTGTGCCTGCACTTCTGTTTTTAGTTCAGGGATAGGGATTGTTTTTTCAGACAGGATAGTAATCAGCGTATCCTGTACATCTGATGGTATCCTGGTCAGTTCTTCTAAGCGCGCGATAGTCCCGTCTTTCATTGCTTGCATGACTGGGCTTGTTACAAGTGCCTCCATGCTGGGCCCTTCTTTTAATAAACGTGCATAGTTCCAACCATACCTGATGCTTTCTTCGCCCATACCGGCAGTACCTTGCACCAATTGCGTAGAGTTTCCACAGATAGCGGCTGCAATATGTTCTGCCAACCAGGTTTTTCCTGTCCCGGGTACCCCAATTAACAATAATGCCCTATCTGTGGCCAACGTGGCAATGGCAATTTCAATTAACCGTTGATGCCCAATGTATTTGGGTTGGATAACCGTCCCGTCTTGAAGTTTCCCCCCTAAAATGTAAGTCAGGACAGCCCAGGGCGACAACTTCCAGTTAACAGGTTTTTCCTTGTTGTCGATTTTTTTTAATGCGTCTAGTTCAGCCGCGAATTCTTGTTCTGCATGTGGCCTTATATGAGTGTTTTCCATAATTATTGTAAGCTTTTTATTAATTTTTGTTTAATGTTTATTAATTCTTTATAATCTGCAAGTATTTCAGGTAAATCTGTTATTGTCCAGGGAGTTCGGGCAAGGAAATCAAACAGCACTTTTTTATCTTCCTAATAAATATACGCACGTGTTGTTTCAATGTCTTTTAAATAAGTGCAAATTTGTTGAATCCCGGTCTCTGCATTTTTATCATTAATTTCCTGGTTTGAATTTCGTATTATTTGCCCCAATGCCTCGTTTGATTTGAATTTTTTCGGATAATCAGAAAATAACTCCTTTAATAAAGTATTGAATTCTTCATTGTTTAGTACACCGATTAAATCATCATCGATTGGAACATCGCTTTTTAATAACACCGGTATTAATTCAATAGCCCAACCAGGGTTTTTATAAAAAATGGCTGCGTTTTGCCAGGCACTTAAAAGCATTTTTTTCCAATCTGTTTTATCAGTAAGCTTATTTAATTCGTTTATGGAAATAGCATAAAAATCTAAGGGCAAACGGCTGGTTAATTTATGCAATATAATTGCTTTTTCACCCATTTTGACACCATTATGGTTGCAACTTCTTAAATTTTTAAATATCTCATCTTCTTTCTCAGGCAAGTTGATTTCTATTCTGTTTGATGTTAAAAAGCCACCTTTATGGATGATTAAATATTTTGCAGCTTCTTTTTTTATTGATTCTAATTGCAGTACATCCATTTTTAGCAGTAAATCAAAAGCTATTTGTCTGACTAACTGTGCCTTATCTTTTAAGCAATGGTTTAAGAATACTTTATCATATTCGCCCGGGTTCACCTGAAAACATTCCAGCAATTCCTGCCTTTCTTTACTGTGTTCTTCATTAAATGTAGGTTGGACAAGCTTCGTGGCCTTCTCCGGCTGAGCCTTTCTTAGTTTTTTTAGAAATGCCACCCTGTCTTTATGATTACTGGTATCCCAATCAATTTCTCTGGTAAGAATAAAATCCCATTCACTATTAAATTTTGCCAGGAAGGTGCCCCGGTTACCGACTGCTAAACTTATTGCTTCACGAAATTCGTCACCTTGTTTTTTCCCATAATCAAGGAATTTGGGTATTAAGGGGGCTGGTAATGTTTTTTTTGCCTTTATTAATCTTTTAAGATAAGGAAGAATAAGATAAGTGAAATCGTTTAGTAGTTGTTCAAGGAAGAATATATAGTTATCATCTACGGCATTAGTTTCATCTTCAATGGTTGGTATAGGCTTTGTTTCGTCACCTTTTTCCAATACCTTTCCTGCTATTTTCATTTGGCTATCAAGATACGCGAATTGGAGCAGGGCCTGTTCGGTGTTGGTCGTGTCAATTTTATACTGCCTGCACCAATCCAGCTCTTCTTGTTTTACACCTTTTTTGGAGGTGCCCAATACGATTATTTCTGTTAATTTTTCCAGGCTCATAATACAAAAAGTTTAGATTGATAGTACACGCTTTTTATAAAAAAGCCATCTTTGCCATATAAACCAAAAGCCGAAAACGGGTTACCACCGGTTATACTTAATAGTAAAAGGTATTTATTTGCAGCCATATTAATTGATCCTGTAAAACCATGCTGATCATGAATAAACATTTCACTTTCTTTTTTCACAATGGATAACTTCCCTAATAGGCATGGCACCTCTTTAATAAAAGGGAGTTTTGATTTAGCCCATGCAAATTCATCAATAACATCCTGAAAACCAGCCCAGTATGCAGCATATTGTTTCATTTCTTTACTGACTACTTCCGAAGCGATTAGAGCACGAAGGGGATAAGCTGATGGATAAAAAGCAAGAGAGGTATTCACTATTTGCCCTGCCGGTAAATTGTACTCAAAAAGTTTTCCGACAAATGAAAAATCTAAAAGCAGGGCAAACTCTTTTGTTTTTAAGCCGTATAACCATATCCTTCTTTCGGAAAGGTTGTCGTTCATTTTGGTCGAAATATGCAAAACCAGCCAATCATCGCTTACTTTTTGCCGGGCAAGTACATCTTCTTTAGAAGTATTAAAACCAAGCTGGTTAAAAACATCTTCCTTCAATGCTTCCGGCAAGGTGTCTTTGTTTTTAAATGCCTGGATTAGTGTGTTAATTTCTGATAATTCAATCAGGAGCAGTTCTACCCAGTTTTCATTCCTAAGTAATGAAGGTATTTCCGATAACCTGTTTCCAATTCCCGGACATTGTGCATT
>JBNLCS010000765.1:0-3794 GCA_050303935.1 Bacteroidales bacterium | reverse complement strand
AAATTCTGCATATCCAACATTTACATCCAGCACCGTTGGCAATTATTTAATAAATGATGGTGGACAAATAAATAACTATTTCTCCCTATTACCCCTATATTTTACGCATTCAATATATTTCTACCATGAAGACTATGATATTATAAACCAGTCTATTGAAACGTATATAAACAACCGGGTTAAAGGATCGACCAGTCCATTTAGTGCAAGAAGAGGGGGGATTACACCTAGTGAAAGTGCAAATTTATATTTACGCAAAAATAGTTTATCTTATCACCTAAAACATGAACTTAACAAGGACATTATAACGCAAATGATCCAACAAAAAGGGAACTACCTTTTTAAAATGTTCAAATTTCAAGTTGAAGAAAAAGACTTTGACAAACTTCTGGAAATAACAGTTAAAAATAATCTTTTTAACGTTGTAGATTTTGAACAATTTATAATCGACTTTTCTGAAAACACCAATTGGAACGCTTCAGAAATGATACATGAATGGTATAATACAAAAAAACTCCCCGGATATATTGTTGAATATGAAGATAATTATATGGTTAAACAAGATAACCGTGAGTTATATCAACAAATATTCAGAATTTCCAATTACGGTGATGTTGATGGGTTCTTTGAAATTTCACTAATGCCCAATATAAAAGAACCGGAAATAAAATTTCTTAAAAAGGGCGAAACAAAGGAAATTTGGTTTCTTGTAGATAACCGGTATGAATACTACATGATAAATACCCTGAACTCTATCAATATGCCCAGCGTTTTCACATACCACCCAACAAGTTATAACCTAAAACCAGATGCAATTGCATTTGAAGGCGAAAAGTTATTGGATAAGCCATTACTATTTTATGCTGAAAATGAAATAGTTTGTGACAATGAAGATTCATGCTTTAGTTACATACAACCAGAATATGTAAAACCTGTTGTAAGGCTTTTCGAAACTAAACCTACAAATGAATTTAACTATGAAAACTTTAATTCGTCACCATTTTCAAAGTGGCATTTATTCCCGGATGCAAATGTCTTTGGGTATATGGTGAGATCCATGTTTTATACAAAAGCCGGTAAAGGTGAACACAAGGCAACCTGGAAAGCATATCTGCCTGAAAAAGGAAAATATGAAATATATACATATATAAACAGCTATTTTGTTAACTCCAGGAATAATTACAGGTACCGTAGGGGAAAAGTTGGTGAATATATTTACAAGGTACACCATGCAGATGGAATAGAAGATGTACACCTTATTCTGGATGATATAAAATCAGGATGGAATTCCCTTGGTAATTTCCATTTTGATGCTGACAGCACGAAGGTAGAACTTAGCAATGAAGGTAATGAATCAGTAGTATTTATTGCTGATGCGATTAAATGGGTAAAAGTAGAAGAATAATAATAGTTAAAACAAGAAACCTAATTTAAGTATTGAAATGAAATATAAAGAATTGATTAAAATAAAATACATCCTGGCAATAGCTATTCTGCTACTATCTATAAGTCTTCCTACATTTTCCCAAACAACGCTCACCTTGGAGAAGACCCTTGAAATAGCTGCCGTGAATAGCCCTTCGGTAAAACAATCAAAATTAAACCTTGAAGGAAGACAGGCTGCCCTAGACGCACAAAATGCTGCCTTAAAATCAAAATTTGCTTTGTCAGTTTCTCCTTTTGATTATTCCAAAACCCGATCATTCAACGATTTATTTTCAATTTGGAATACAACCACAAGTATCCAATCTGGGGGAAGATTTTCAGTGGTCCAGCCCATTGTATATACCGATGGTACTTTGTCATTGATCAATGATTTCAGATGGCAGAAAAGTACCAGCGAGTTTCAGGGCGATACAACCGTAACTTCATTTTACAATTCATTTTACGTAGAGTTTAACCAACCCTTGTTCACGTATAACCGCAACAAATTAAATTTACGGAGCCTTGAACTTGATCTTGAAAATGCCCAATTGCGTTACGCGATTGACAAGCTAACCATTGAACAAAGCGTAACCCAATCATTCTATAACGTTCATAGCGCTCAAAAAGACCTGATTATTGCGGAAGAAGAACTGGAAAATCAGAAAAAAAGTTATGAAATAATTAAGAATAAAGTTAATGCAGGGTTATCGGCCAGGGAAGAATTAATACAGGCTGAACTTAACCTAGCTTCTTCACAGGCTACTTATTACAATCAACAAGTTAATCTTGAAAACTCGAAAGACCGTTTGAAATTGCTTATTGGAATGCCAATAATCGAAGACATCATTGTATTGGCTGATATCACGATTGATTCTGTAGAAGTTGACTTAGACAAAGCAGTGGACTTTGCCCTTCAGAACAGGATGGAACTGCGTCAACTTGAAATTAATATCCAAAATGCATACATGAACCTTACACGCGAGAAAGCAACAAACGAATTTCGGGGAAACCTGGCTTTATCAGTTGGTTTATCTGGTGATAACGAAGAACTTCCGCATATATTTGATGAACCAACAAACAGCCCTCGTGTGGGTATTGAATTTCAAATACCTTTATATGACTGGGGCGAGAGAAAATCGAGGATCAAGGTTGCAGAAACAAATATTGAATCGGTTACTATTTCACTTGAAGAAGAAAGAAAAAATATAGTATTTAACATAAGGCAATTATACCGCAACCTGCACAACTTGTTCCTTCAAATAAAAATTCAGGAAAAAAATATTGAAAATGCCCAGTTGACCTATGAGATAAACCTGGAACGTTATCGCAACGGTGACCTTACCAGTATGGACTTAAACCTTTATCAAAATCAACTCTCGCAAAATAAACAAGCCCTAACAAATGCAATTATTGCATACAAACTTGAATTACTAAATCTAAAAATTCAGTCCTTATGGGATTTTGAAAATAATAAAGCAGTAATAGAAACAATCACACAATAGTAGTAATGTCAGCAAAAAAACAAAAATACAATCCTATGAAACGTTTTTTCATTTTCATATCTTTTTTAGTGCTCATCGTGGCCTGTAACAATAATAACGATACCAATTTTGAAGAAGTTGCCATCCCTGTTTCAGTAACAGAAATTGAAACAAAACTTATTGAACAGTTTGTTGAAACTTCGGGAACTGTATATTCCACAAAAGAAGCCACGTTACGTACCGAAGCAACAGGTAAATACAACCTTTTGAAAAACAAAAAAACAAACCAACCATATCGTTTGGGCGATATAGTAGATTCCGGTGAAGTTGTTATCCGTCTTGAAGATAAGGAATATGAAAATGGTATTATGCTTGAATCAAAAAAACTGAACCTGGATATTACCAGACGTATGTTTGAGCAGCAAAAATCCCTTAAAGAAAAAGGTGGTGTTACCGAAAAAGAATTAATTGATGCTGAGCGAGCATATATTGATGCGAAATACAGTTATGAAAATGCTAAAATAGGGATTGAAAAACTTGAGATCAGCGCTCCTTTCAAAGGCGTTATTGTTGACCTTCCGTATTATACAAAAGGGGTAAAACTTAATTCCGGGAGTATTGCTATGAAAATTATGGGATATCATCAATTATATTTTGAAATCAACCTTCCCGAAAAAGAAATGAACAATATAAAAGTCTCACAAAAAGTTCGCGTATTTAATTATTCTTATCCCAAAGACACTTTCCCAGCTTTTATATCACAATTATCACCGGTAATAAATCCAACTACGCGATCATTTAAAGGGTATATTACCGTAAATAACCCTCAACTTTTGCTCCGGCCAGGTATGTTTGTTAAAGCTGAAATTATCACAGCCAGTAAAGATT
>JBNLCS010000764.1:0-4840 GCA_050303935.1 Bacteroidales bacterium | reverse complement strand
AAAACGAAGAAAAACTAAATAATTTTACGGGTTACATTTATTACCTTCCTAAGAATACCAGAAAACTTCCTGACTTTAAAACACTAGAACCCGTAGGTAAAATTTACACAAATTCAATCAATGTTAACAACCAAGATTTTGATAAAGGATTTCCTGGTGTAAGCGATCGTTTTGAAGACTTTGCAATTGATTATTTCGGTAATTTTTATTTAAAAGATAGTGGTAATTATTGTTTTGTGCTCGGCTCAGATGATGGGTCAAAACTTTTTATTGATGATAAATTAGTTATAGATAACAACTATCAGCATGAATTGATTTTTAAATTAAATTGTATAAAATTATCAAAGGGCTTTCATAAAATTGAAGTGCAGTATTTTCAGGGGCCCAGGTATAGTGTTGCGCTAATTTTACGGTACCGGAAGATTGATGAAAAAGAATTTCAGGTTTTCAATTTAACACAATTATATCCAATTGCTGTTGATGATAATGATAGTTCAATCAATATCTCAATTGACGATGAAATACTTTTTGAATTTAATAGTTATGAATTAAGTGAAGCTGCGCAACATGCATTAGGAGAGATTAAACGACTAATTATTGATAAAACTAAATCCAAGTCAATTATTATTGAAGGCCATACCGATGATATTGGGAGTGAAGAATACAATATGAAATTATCAATAAATAGGGCAGGTTCCGTAAAGGAATATTTTACAAATATTGGCGTTGACCCCGAATTAATGGTAACAAAAGGTTGTGGAAAAACGAAACCAAAAGTGCCAAATATTGATGACGAAAGCCGTAAAAAAAACCGAAGAATTGAAATGTCTTTAGTAAAATAGAGAAAAAAGATATTTATTTGTGGTGCATATCCTCTAACTTTCATGCATATAATTTATTAAAAAACAAAAACATCTATACTTTCAATAAACTATTCGGCAAGAAAAATGTAATATATTTAGATATAAACGATTAACCGAATTAAACAATGAAACAAGCGTGATTAAGATAATCATGCAGTTCTACCTGCCTGCCGTACAAACTACATTGGCAGGCGGTTCTGACCATTGAATACTAAATTATTAACAGATGAAACATCCATGCACTGAATTTCACAACAAGGACATGAACAAAACATTGCCTGCCCCGAATTTTCGGGGGATGTTCCACGATTAAATAGTTTAAACGCTAATATATTTTTATATTTTATTATAAATCAAATGTTTAATTAAATTTTATTCGAGTGAAAAACCGGATATTCTTTTTGTTAACAGCTAGCTTATTATCATGTATTGCATGCAATAACATCAAAAAACATTATACAGAAGCTGAAATAAAATCAGAATCAAAAAAAGCAAACACTTTCTTTGAAAAAAGTTTTGATAATATGCTTGATCGTAACCCTATGTACCAAACTTACCTGGGCATAAAAACGGATTATGATAAATGGGATGACCTAAGCGAAGAATTTGCCGAACAAGACTTTGAAATAACCAAAAAAGAATTGCAGTATCTTTTGGATTCCATAAACTATAATGCACTGGATTATCAAACAGCAATTAGCTATAAGCTGTTTAAATCAGATCTTGAAAATGAGATTGAAGGATTTAAATATCGTCATTATAATTATCCGGTTAACCAAATGTTAGGTTGGCATACCCGGATTCCGTCATTTTTAATTAACATGCATGTTATAACAACCGAAGATGATGCAAAGGCTTACATTGAAAGAATAAAAAAAGTCCCTTATTTAATGGATCAGATAATAAGCGAACTTAACATTAGTGAAGAAAAGGGCATTATGCCTCCGGAATTTGTATACCCCTGGTGCATTGAGGCCGCACAAAACATTGTTAAAGGCCGGCCTTTTGAAGGAACAGAACACTCGGCACTACTGGCAGACTTTTACAAAAAAGTAAGTACATTAGAAATATCGGACCACAAAAAAGACTCATTGCAAAAAGCTTGCAACATTGCATTAAAAACTAACTTTTTACCAGCTTATGATACCCTCATTGCATATTTATCAGATCAGGAAACCCGTGCTACCAATGACCATGGGGTTTGGAAGTTCCCGGATGGGGAAAACTTCTACAATTATATTCTTAAAGTAACCACAACTACTAACCTTACATCCGATGAAATATATAACATTGGCTTAAAAGAGGTAGAAAGGATCCATGATGAAATGAATTCAATATTGAAAAAGGTCAGTTATGAAGGTTCTCTATATGATTTTTTTAAGTTTATGAAAACCGACAGTCAATTTTATTACCCAAATACGGAAGAGGGAAAACAGGCTTACCTGGACAGTGCAAAGTCTATTATTAATAATATGGAAGCCAGGCTGGATGAAATATTTATTACTAAACCCAAGGCCAGCCTGAAAGTAAAACGTGTTGAAGCTTTCAGGGAAAAATCTGCAGGAAAGGCATTTTATCAACCAGCTTCCCCGGATGGAAGCAGGCCGGGAATGTATTATGTTAACTTGTATGATACACGTAATATGCCAAAATACGAAATGGAAGCATTGGCATACCATGAAGGTTTGCCAGGCCATCATATGGACCGCAGTATATCCCAGGAACTTGACGATCTTCCCCGCTTTCGTAAACATGGTGGCTACACAGCGTATATTGAAGGTTGGGGGCTATACAGTGAATATCTGCCTAAAGAAATGGGTATGTACCAGGACCCTTATGCTGATTTTGGCCGATTATCAGCAGAACTATGGCGGGCATGCAGATTAGTTGTTGATTGCGGAATACATGCAAAAAAATGGACACGCCAGCAAGGGATCGATTACTACTTGAAGAATACTCCTGCAAGTGAAAGGGAATGTGAGCGAATGGTGGAAAGACATATTGTTATGCCATCGCAAGCCACTGCTTATAAAATTGGTATGTTGAAAATTCTTGAGTTACGAAACAAAGCGCAAGAAAAACTTGGTGATACATATGTCATTCGGAAATTTCATGAAGTTGTTCTTACGAATGGGGCAGTCCCCCTGGACGTTTTGGAAGAACTGGTTAACAATTGGATCAATTCCAACTAAATATATAAATCCTGTGAGGGGCACAACCCTTTGCAGGTGTATTCTTTATTAGAAATTTTCATAAGATCTATTCCTAATTTTCAAACATTTATCATATTTTGAAAAAATAAAATTTTGTATTTTTGCGGCCTTATATGTTTTTTATTAGTAACCTTTTAAATGTATTAAATTATGAATTTAGCAATTGTTGGCGTCAGTGGCGCAGTTGGACAGGAATTCCTGAGGGTTTTGGAAGAAAGAAATTTCCAATTTGATAATTTAACGCTTTTTGGTTCTTCAAGAAGTGCAGGCAAAGAATATACATTTAAGGGCAAAACATATAAGGTTAAAGAACTTAAACACGGAGATGATTTTAAAGACATTGATATTGCGTTAACATCTGCCGGTGCAGGTACATCAAAAGAATTCGAAAAAACAATTACCAAGCACGGAGCCATTATGATTGATAATTCAAGTGCGTTCAGAATGGACGAAGATGTACCATTGGTTGTTCCCGAAGTAAACGCGGAAGATGCATTGGAAAGGCCCAGAAATGTAATTGCCAACCCGAACTGTACAACCATACAGTTGGTTGTTGCGTTAAAACCTATTGAAGATTTGTCGCATATTACAAAAATACACCTTGCCACTTACCAGGCTGCCAGTGGTGCTGGTGCTGCTGCTATGGCAGAATTAGAAGAGCAGACAAAACAATTGATGAATGGTGAAAAACCAATTATTGATAAGTTTGCTTTCCAGTTGGCATTTAATGTGATCCCGCAAGTTGATGTATTTCTTGATAATGATTATACAAAAGAAGAAATGAAAACGTATAACGAAACACGTAAAATAATGCATTCTAATGTGTCAATTAGCACAACCTGTGTAAGAGTTCCTGTTATGCGTGCCCATTCAGAAGCTGTATGGCTTGAAACAGAAAGGGAATTGGAGGTTCATGAAGTAAAAGAAGCCTTCAAAAATGCAAAAGGTGTAGTACTGGAAGATGTCCCTGCCGAAAAAAAATATCCAATGCCACTGTTTGTTGCAGGAAAAGATGATGTTTATGTAGGACGCATCCGCAAAGACCTTACTAATCCAAAAGGTTTGGCCTTTTGGTGCGTGGGAGACCAGATTAAAAAAGGTGCCGCGTTAAATGCCGTTCAAATAGCTGAATACCTTATCGAAAAAGGAGAAGTATAAAGAAGATCAAAAACAAAATTCGACCCGTTTCTAACACATAGTATTAAAAAATATTGAATCCGGATTTAAGAAATTGAATCCGGATTTTTTATTTAGAATTCAATATCCATAATGACCTGTTCTGAAACTGACCCTTATATTGCTCCAGGTCTTTCAATGCCTCATTACGATTTGTATATGATTTTAACGACACCCTGAATATTTTTCCGTCAACTTCAAGCACCTCTGCCGGGAAACCTTTTGCATCAAGATCATACATAAACTGCTCCGCATTATTATATATAGAAAAACTACCCGCTATAAGATAAAATTTACTGTATCCTGCATATTTGTTTTCTTCATATCTTAAAGCATTCTCCATATTGGTCAGACTGTCGAAATCATTCGTCATTTCATCATTTGATTGTTGGGTAATGCCATTATCCTGCCTGCTCCCTGAAAATAAACCCGATAAAAAACCGTCCCTGGCTGTATTCTCGTTTTTAACCCGTTCAGATATCAAAATAGCAAAAACAAGGATTACTACCAACAGGACAACAATAGGTATTATAAACAATTTTTTCTTCGACTGATCAACCTGCTTTTCCATTTCTATTCTTTCAGGCT
>JBNLCS010000763.1:0-6373 GCA_050303935.1 Bacteroidales bacterium | reverse complement strand
TGAGCAATAAAATCAATATCGTGTTTTATGGCAAATTCAACATAAGCCTTATCTTTATCCGATAAAGAAGGTAACTTATAGGATACATTAGGTATGTTAACACTCTTTTTATTTTTAATTGTACCCGGATTTGCTACTTTGCATTTTAATCCATTTGAAATTATTTCAATCACTTCAATTTCAATGTCGCCATCATCAATCAATATTTTACTGTTTACCGGGGTTTCATTTATAAAATTATGATATGTAACCGAGAATTGTTTGTTTGTTATAGTTTTATTGATCTCATTGCAAATTATTATTTCTTCGCCGTTTTCAACTTCAACGTTTTCCCCAAATAATTTGGTCCTTATTTCAGGTCCTTTCGTATCTAACAACAAAGCAATCCTGTCAGATACTTCACGTACATTGTTTATAACCCGTAACGTATCTTCAAGGGATTGATGTGCCGTATTTAACCTACAAACATTCATACCACTTTTATACAACTCCCTGATAAAATCGACATCACACCTCAAATCTGAAATGGTGGCAACTATTTTTGTTTTCTTTTCCATATTAAAATAAATTAAAATGCAAATTTCTGAATAAAAATCCTGATTCCCTATTCAATAATGATATATGTTAACGGCATTTCTAAAAAAGGCTGCAAAGATAAAACAGAAATTGACTTGAACAATATTGAAGCATTTAAAACACATTAAATTATAATTAAGGGTACCTCTCAAAACCTGTTTAGTCATGAAAGTAAGCGAGAGAAACAAAGACAAGACGGAAGGTGAAATATTCCGCAAGCCTAGCCGTATCTGCGTTGAGGAAAGATTTCACCTGACAACGAAGGATTTGTTTTTCGCAGCCACTTGGAATAGAAAGAAGTTTTTAGAGGTGCCCTTAAATTTATATCACATGTTTAATCGTGGTTTTATAGCATGTTTATTTATTTTTCTATATAAATATATTTTAAGATATTTGCGCTCCAAAAGAATAATTTATAACAAATAAAATATAGTATGAAAGAAGCAGTAGCAATATTATGCGGAGGAGGCCCTGCACCAGGAATGAATACGGTAGTAGGGTCTGTTGCAAAATCATTTCTTAACAATAATTATCGTGTAATTGGATTACACCAGGGGTACACTGGTTTGTTCAGGAAAAATGCCCGTACAGAAGATTTGGATTTTGATAAAGCCGATAGTATTTTTAATAAAGGTGGTTCATACCTTAAAATGAGCCGTTTTAAACCTACTAAAGAAGATTTTGAGCAAAATTTCAACCTTGATCTTTTCAAAGAAAACAATATAAAACTACTGGTAACGGTAGGTGGCGATGATACTGCATCAACTGCAAACAGGGTAGCAAAATTTTTAAGTGACAAAGGCTATCCTATATCAAACATCCATGTTCCTAAAACAATTGACAATGATTTGCCATTACCAAATCATGCGCCAACATTTGGTTACACAACGGCAGAAGATGCCGGGTCAAAAATAGCCTCTGCTGTATATGAAGATGCCAGAACAAGTGAAAACTGGTTTGTTATTGCTGCCATGGGGCGTTCTGCCGGACACCTTGCATTTGGTATTGGTGCCGCGTGTCATTTGCCAATGATTGTGATTCCCGAAATGTTTAACAAAGTAGAAATAACTGTTGACCGCATTGTTAACCTGGTTATTTCTGCTATGATAAAAAGAAAAATATTGGGTTTAGATTATGGTGCTGCAATTATATCAGAAGGTGTATTTCATGAATTAAGTGATGAGGAAATAAAAAATTCCGGTATCAATTTCACATATGATGATCATGGACATCCCGAGTTAGGTAAAATTTCAAAAGCACAAATGTTTAATGAAATGCTTGAAAAAAAATATGCGGAAATTGGACTAAAAATAAAATCAAGACCTGTTGAAATCGGTTATGAAGTAAGGTGTGTAAACCCTGTAGGTTTTGATTTGGTTTATTGCTCGCTTTTGGGAAATGGAGTTTATAAACTTTTTAAAGATGGTGCTACAGGATGCATGGTATATGTTGACAATGCAGGTGATGTTTCACCCTTATTCCTGAAAGATTTAGAAGGCGCTGATGGTAAAATACCTCCCAGACTGGTTGATATTGAATCGCAAAAACCTCAATCTATAGTTAATAATATACTGCAATTTATTTCAGAAAATGATTATGATGCAGCAAAAGAATATGTAAAAACCCCGGAAGAATATGATTTTAAAAAAATATTAAACTGGTAACAAAAGGTTAATAATAAATTTTAAAGGCAGTAATTTAAATGTTACTGCCTTTTTTTTATTATATTTAGTAACTAAGTTGTTAAAATTCCTGAACTATAACCATGTTGAAAACAATTTATTTTCAACTCAACAATTTGAAGTATTTTAACAAAATGAAACAAGCATGATTAAAATAATTATTAAACACACGTGAAAATGATTATTTTACATCATGCGGTTCCATCTGACAATAAAAAATAAATTATAAACAGATGAAACCTCACATTGGATTTTAACATATTAGCACTTTAAGACTGAGTGGAAATAAAAACTGAAATACTTATATTTTTAAAACAGATAAAGAAACCAAACATTACTAAATATGGCCAACATAAATAAAAAAAAGGGGACGATAGGTATCCTCACTGGTGGAGGTGATGTTCCCGGGTTAAATCCAGCTATTAGGGCAATCACTATAAGGGCAATACACGAAGGGTATCAGGTATTAGGTATCCGCAGGGGATGGGCAGGAATACTTGAGCTTATTAGGGATAAAAAAGCTGATAATAGTGATAAATACATTGTGCTTACTGAAGAAATTGTAAACAAAACCGGACGAACAGGAGGTACATTCCTGCATACTTCACGCACAAGGCCCAGTCATGTTCCCAAAACACATGTCCCTTTGCATTTGCAAGATAAATACAAAGATGAAATTAATGATCTTACCCCAGAAGTGGTTAAAAACCTTGAATTTCTTGGCGTTGATTATTTAATACCCATTGGGGGGGATGATACCTTAAGTTACGGTGTAAGGTTGTACGCTGAGGGGGTAAAGGTTATTGCTATACCTAAAACAATGGATAATGACGTACCAGGAACAGATTATTGTATAGGTTTCAGCACATGCATTACCAGAACAATTAGCATGACAAATGTTTTAAGGACATCGGCTGGTTCTCATGAGCGGATCCTTGTTCTTGAAGTGTTTGGACGTTATGCGGGTTTCACCGCTATGCTGCCTACTATGGGGGGGGCAGCAAACCGATGTGTTATTCCTGAATATAAATTTGATGTTGAAAAACTTACTGAATTGTTAATTGATGATCGAATGAAGAACCCTAGCCGGTATTCTGTGGTATTAGCGTCTGAAGGTGCAATGTTTAGGGGGGATAAAGATGCATATATTAAATCAGAAGAAAAAGATGCTTACGGAAATGTAAAATTAGGGGGCATTGGAGAAGCAATCTCAAGAAGAGTAAAGGATTTTTCGCCCAAATTTAATAATGGAAGAAAAATTAATGTAATCAGTCAGGATTTGGGTTATCTAGTTAGGGGAGGTGACCCGGATGCAATTGATTCAATCGTTCCTATGGCATATGGAAACCTTGCACTGGACTTAATTATGAAAGGGATTCATGGACGGCTGGTAGTATTACGAAACGGAAGGTATGATAATGCACCAATTGATGTAGTTACAAGTTCTTCAAAAGTTGTTGATATTAACAGATATTACAATACTGACCGGTTAAGGCCACAATATAAAAGTTTTGAATTTCAACCACTATTTATAATGACTGGTGGGCAACAATAAAACAAAAAAACACCCGAAAGGGTGTTTTTTTTTATTCTTATTTTAATATCTTATTTTTAATAAAGGTCAATTTGATAATTTCTTTTTACTACAATCTCGGGTCTCTCGTCAAATTCTGATATATATCCTGTTACACTCATGTATTGATTTTTAAAATACCTATAAGGCCTCCTTGTTATTTGGCGAGCAATATATCCTGGTACTATTGCCGTGAAATCTTGATAAGGAAAAAAGTCACCAAAATACAAATGGTATTCATCAGCTCTTGGATCATAATAAACTTCACGTACATGCCCATAAACTCTTTTAACATCTCCAATATAATCCCATGCATCATATGAAGGAATGGTATATATAGGAGCCCCCCTCTGTATCCTCCATACCCGAACATAAGGATATATTTCTCTATATTCCCGGTGCATATGTACGTCCCATACAATATGACGTCTAACCGGTTCACGAACAATTACGTTGTGGTGGTGGTGATTTGTGGGACGGTTATTGTAAACGCGTACTTCCCTTACCTGGCTTCTGGGTGTTACATAGCGTACATCAGAATGGTAAACCCTGGTTGGTCCATTATGTTCTCTTTTCACTGTTGTGGTAGCAGTGCGTTGTACCGGTTGAGTATTACTTCTGGTACTTGTTGTTGCAGATCTTTGTGCAGGCTGCGCATTAACTCTTCTTCCGCTTGTAGTTGTACTTCCGGTAGTAGTCCTGTTAATCTCTCTTGTTGTTGAAGAACCCCTCTGAACAGGTTGCCTTGCAGTTGTATTTGTACGCGAAGTACTAGCTGCTGAACGATTTGAAGAAACAGTTTTTGTATTACTTGTCCTGTTATTATTGGCAGGAGAATTACTTGTTTGCCGTGAAACAGTTGCCGATTTGTTTCTATTATCACTGGTTTTAGAAGGGGTTTTACTGGTTGATTCAACCTTTACAGACCTTGTATTAGTAGAGCTGCGTTCCCGTGTATTTGAACTCTCCCTCCTGGAGGTTTGAGCCATTGCTGTTATCGTAGTAAAAACTATAACAACGTTTAATATCATTAACCTTTTCATAACTTTTGTTTTTAATTTATATTCTTTTAAGGCTATTCCAAATACTTTGCCAAAAATTGTTAATGAAATCATAACAAAATAAATCCCTAAATAACAATGTGTTACAACGCCCCTTTTGCCTTTATTTATTTTTTATTAACAGTGGTTCTTGTTGTTACGGTACAAAGTATAGTAGGGTTTTGCTTTAGGTAAGATTTATTTCCAAACCATTTTTACGTCTTATAAAATTCAATAGATTGATTGAAACTTATCCAATAAAGATCCTTGACGAGGGGTGAAAAACCTGATTATCTATAGTGTGCATTTGAATTAAAGAATAAAAATGATTTTAGACAAACGGAATAATGGTTACTGCTTTTAAAATCAATATGTATATTATCTGGACATTTTATATATTTCTGAAGCAGCCAACAACAAACAGCCTAACCCATAGTCCTCAAAATCAGGAGCAGTATCATAACCTAAAGGCTGACCAGCTTCTGGCCCTGCACCGGTCCCTTGAACGTAACCCAGAAAACCATTTGAATGGACAGCATCCTTCATTATTGCATCCCAGGATCTAAAAATAATTTTCTTGTACTTTTTTTGTTCCAGGTAACCATTGTTTACCCCCCAGGCCATGCCATAAATAAATAATGAGGTACCTGTAGTTTCTTTACCTGTATAGTTGGTAGGATCGTGCAGACTCACATTCCAAAAGCCATCTTTTCTTTGGACTTTAGATAGGGCATCTAACATATCTAAAAGTGTTTTAAGATATTCTTCCCTATTTGGTTCATCTTCCGGTATGATAGTAAGTACCCTGACCAATGCAGCTACTACCCAGCCATTTCCCCTTGACCAATAACAATCTTCACCATTAGGTTCCTTAAAAGGAGGTTTATAACTGGCATCACGCCACCAAAGTTTATCATCATAATTATATAAACCACCTCCAATAGAATCTTTTGTATACTGATACATTTCATACATTCTTTTGTAGTACTTGTGGTCATTATAAATTTTCCCTAATTTGGCAAACACGGGCATTGCCATTTGCAAGGCATCAATCCAATCCCAATCATCAATTTTTGATGTTTCTAACATACTATCAATTGACATCGTTATATATTTCACTCTGGCCGGTTCTGATTCTATGTTATATAAATCTATATACGTTTGTCCTGCACATTGATTATCTGCATTTCTTGTAAATGTATTTCCATCCCTAAGGTTCCACCCATGAGCCTCACCCCAACTCACAGCATAATCATAATATTCATCCCTTGGATCTATCTTGTATAATTCCATCAAACCTTCATAATAAACAGCCCTTGTCCATATATTACTGGCCCTTGACCTATTGGTTACAATTCTTTTTCCGACATCAGGCCATTTTTTCATAAAATAACTGTTTGTTAAAGTCATTACTTCAAGAACATCTTCTTTTTTTGGCGTTCTTTGTGCATAAGAATTTGAAACCATAACACAAAATATTACCACAAACCATTTAAACATAG
>JBNLCS010000762.1:0-5258 GCA_050303935.1 Bacteroidales bacterium | reverse complement strand
TAGGGCTAAGGAGGTAGGTATACGAAAAGTGGTGGGTTTTTTCAAATGGCAATTGATAGTAAAATTTCTAAAGGAAGCTTTTATGATGAATATATTAGCTTTTTTTGTTGCCATTGTTCTCGTATTCTTGTTGATGCCATATTTTTCAAGAATTCTTGAAGTAAATTTAACCTTCAATTCACTTTCATTTTATGATATATTCTTATTCTTAATTGTATTTATATTTGGTTCTGTTCTGTCAGGTATTTATCCGGCATTTGTACTCTCGGGTTTTAACCCTGTAAAAGTGATAAAAGGAAAAATAGGACTAAACGAAGGAAAACTTGGATTAAGAAAAATATTGTTAATTATTCAGTTTGTTATAGCATCAACTGTAATTTTCATTACTGCCGTAATCTATGTCCAAACAAAATCGATGATTAACAAAGACCTAGGTATTGATATCTCTAATATAATGGTCTTGAATTCAGCCAATATTAAGAGTGGAAGTGATGATGCTAAAACAAAAATAGAATTCTTTAAACAAAGTTTATTAGAATTACCTGAAGTTAAAAACGTGACCGGTACAGGTGGACTTCCTGCAAATGGATTTTATGTTGATGATGTTTATAGTGATATTCAAGAACCATCGGATAAAAAGGCATTTGACTTTTTATGGGTAGATTACAACTTCATTGCATCAATGAATATTAAAATGACTGCCGGTAGATCTTTCTCAAGAGATTTTTCAACGGATGTTAATACAGCAATAGTAAGTGAAAGTGGAATGAGAGCTCTGGGTTTTAATTCAACTGAAGAAATATTAAATCATAGAACATTTAGAGATTATGGTGACAAAAACAAAAAAATTATTGGGGTTATGAAAGACTTTCAAATGTTTTCTCTTCAAGATAAAGCAAGACCCATGATTATTTATTTATACCCTGATATGCACAGATATATAGCCATTAAACTTAACAAAAATATAGATAAACAGACCATTAATAAAATACAAGAAATGTGGGAAAACTTTTTTGGCAGTTCTCTTTTCAGGTATTTTGATTTGGAAGAATCTTATAAAAGCTTATATAAAAATGAATTAAAGAATATATCCTTGCTTTTTATTTTTGCAATTCTTGCCATAATCATTTCCTGTGTTGGCCTGTTCGGTAATGTGTATTTTTCAATTAAACAGAAGGTTAAAGATATTGCCATAAGGAAAACCCTAGGATTTTCAGGTTTGAGAATAATTTCTTTATTTAACCTTGATAGTTTAAAAACAATAGGTATTTCAAATATAATAGCCATGCCGATAGGTTGGAAGCTTTCATCAGAATGGCTTAAGGATTATGCATATAAGATTGATTTGTCCTGGTGGTTGTACCTTTTGCCATTTTTAATAATTAGTTTCATAACCCTGATCTCTATTAATTACCTAATTATAAAAGCAGTAATCAATAATCCAATAGAATCGCTTAAATATGAATAATGATTTCAACAAGAAATATGTTAAACTTATCTCAAAGTTAAATTTAGCATGAAACTTATTACGCTTCCTTTTGCAGGTGGAACAGCTACATATTATAACAACTGGAAAATATATTTCTATAAGAAAATTGAACTTGTTTCTATAGAGCTTGCTGGCAGAGGAAATCGAATTAATAAACCTGTAAACCAGGATATTAATGACATGGTGGAAAATATTTTTGATATATTAATTGAAAATATCAATGATGAGTTTATGATTTTTGGCCATAGTATGGGGGCTTTGCTGGCATATGAATTAGCTGTTAAACTTAAAAAAAACAACCGACCTTCTAACACATATCTTCTTTTCAGGAAGATACGCCCCAAATACATTAAAATCTGAAGATAAAATTTTACATTGCTTACCTCATCAAGAGTTTAAAAAGGAAATTATAAAAATGGGAGGGGTAACATCTGAGATCTTTGATTATCCTGAATTATCTAAAGTCTTTTTACCCATTTTAAGAAATGATTTAAAAATTGCAGAAACTTATAAATTTAATAATCACATACCTATTGACTGTGATTTTTCAATTCTAACCGGTGAAAATGAAAATTATACAAACGAACAAATTACAGGTTGGAGTAAACTCACATCAAAGAATTGTAATTATTATCAATTTAAAGGGGGGCATTTTTTTATTAACAATGAAATAAAGAATGTAGTTAGATTGATAAATGAAAAACTTCAAACATAAACTGCTAATTTATGGGATTGATCTCAATTCTTTACATAGGAAAAATAGAAAATATACTGGATATATTGACTGGATATTAAAATATGGATTTTTACCCGGAGCTAACAAATTGATACAGCTATATTATGATCAACAAATAATCATCTTGTTTAAAATATATGTGATTAAAGTTACACAACTTGCAACTCAAAGCTAAATGATATGATAAAAACAGAAAAACTTACAAAACTATTCCTCACTGACGAGGTAGAGACTACTGCTTTGAATGAAATAGACATTCATATCAAAAAAGGGGAGTTTGTATCTATCATGGGACCATCTGGTTGTGGTAAATCAACCATGTTAAATATTTTGGGGCTTTTGGATATCCCGAATTCTGGTAAATATTTTTTTGACGGTGTGGATGTATCTGATTTTAAAGAAAGGCAACGTACTCAGCTCCGTAAAGGAAATATAGGATTTGTTTTTCAAAGTTTTAATTTAATTGATGAATTAACCGTGCAGCAAAACATTGAATTGCCATTAATTGCACTAAAAAAAGGTGTTTCAGAAAGGAAACAGACCGTAACTGCAGTAATGGAACGTTTGCAGATTGCGCATAGGGCAAAACACTACCCAAGGCAATTATCAGGTGGACAACAACAACGTGTAGCCGTGGCAAGAGCAATTGTTACCAATCCTAAACTTATACTGGCTGATGAGCCTACGGGTAACCTTGACTCAAAAAATGGAGAAGAAGTGATGCAAATGTTAAAGGAACTCAATGAAGAGGGAACAACCATAATAATGGTTACACACTCGCCAACACACGCTGAATGGGGTCATCGAACTATTAATTTGTTTGATGGGCAAGTAGTTAAGGAGTCTGTGCAGGTTTAAACTTAGAGCAGGGGAAAGGGAAAACGGAAAATGAAGTTAAGGTAGACAGAAGATGGGGTGAGGAATTAAGATGACAAATTGATTGTCCATCAAATGACAACCAAAGACAAATATTTTTATTGATCAATGACAAGTTATGGAATAACAATACTTTACACCCTGTTTGATAATCAATTATCTGAAGTTAAATATAATTACCTATTGAATCTTTTGCCTGCTGATCAGATCGAAAGAATTAAACGCTTTGTCCGATGGCAAGACAGGCATTCACATTTATTCGGGAGGTTATTGTTGAAAGTTGGATTGGATATGTATAGTTTCGAATCCAATTGTTTGGATGCCTTACAATACAACGAATATGACCGCCCTTATTTGAACAGTTTCACTGATTTCAATATTTCTCATTCAGAAAGCTATGTGATTTGTGCAATTGGTAAGGATCTAAGACTTGGTGTTGACATAGAGAAAATCCAGAAAATGGATTTCACTGACTTCAAAAATGTAATGACTATTGAACAATGGCAAGAAATAAAACAAGATAGAAGCCCGAATAGAGCTTTTTTTAATTACTGGACAATCAAAGAAAGTGTTATAAAAGCGGATAGCCGGGGATTATCGATCCCTTTACAGGAGTTACATGTTTATAATAATCAGGTTTTTTATGATAGTTCTACCTGGTATCTTCATCCATTAGATTTTGACAAGGAATATTGTGCTTGTTTGGCAACGAATGTGAAAAATGTTGATGTTTCTTTTAAATATGTAGATTTCTATTCAGAGTTTGGAGAAATGAACATGGAAAACCAACTTGTTTGGTGAAAAACTTTGGCGGATGAATCCTTCATTTCGAAAGCTATAGTTATAATGGAGGACAGGTATGACAAACATTGACAAATAGAACACAGATGACACAAATTAAACTGATTTATGCAGATTTTTATCATGATAATCCGCTAAATAAGTGTTGTTTACGTTGTGTTTAATTTATAACCAAAATATACTTTAGTTCACTAGTAATTCTAATCTCGCAATTTTAAAAATGATAACTGCCGAAAATATTTATATGCACTACCCTGTGCCTAAAAAGTACATTGAATATATCACAAAACCATTCAAACTAGACAAATTCACTGCAATACATGGGTTGAATTTAAAAATAGAAACCGGTGACCGTGTAGCGTTTTTAGGAACCAATGGTGCAGGAAAAACTTCCTTTTTGAAAATTATAGGTGGTTTGTTATACCCTACTTTCGGTAAGTTAACTGTAAATGGATATGATACGGCCAAAGAAAATTTAAAAGCCCGAAGAAATGTTGGGTTTGTTCTTAACGAAGAAAGAAGCTTTTACTGGAGGTTATCAGGAAAACATAACCTGGAATTTTTTGGCACACTGGATAATTTACATGGTGCTGAATTACAAAATAAAGTTCAAGAACTAATTAAACTCGTTGGACTTGAAGATGCTCAAGATAAGCTGTTTGCAGGGTTTTCTTCCGGTATGAAACAGCGATTGGCCATTGCCCGTGGTTTATTGTCTGATCCTGATATTTTAATATTAGATGAACCAACCAGGACCTTAGACCCAATTTCAGCAGAAGATATTTCACATATAATTTCTGACCGGATTCACAGCAAAAAGGGAAGGACTTTATTAATTGCTACCCACAGCTTAACAGAAGCACAGGCACTATGTAACAAAGCATGCATTATGAAGAAAGGCAGGATATTGGTTTATACAGAAATAGAAAAACTTCTTGCAGAATATGGAACGATGGAAAATTGTTACAAAACCTTAATTGGATCTTCCCATCACGCTGGAGCTTTGAAGGATGAAAGAGAACGGAACACGGGGGAGGGATTAAAGGAAGCAGGGGGTGAGAAACAGGAAACAGGAGCCAGGGCCACCCATTACAACCAATGACCCAATGACAATAGATAAAAATATAATGACCAGTTGCCAATGACAAATTATCCAATCACAAATGACTAAATTATATAAAACAAAAGCTTTCATAAAAAGAGATTTTACCATTTTGTTAAGCTATAAGATGGCTTTAATCACAACAACTATGGGCACAATATTTCCACTGTTGACTTATTTTTTCATCTCGAAATTGGTTCCCGGAGGAACAACACAAGAGGGGCTAACTCAATATGGTGGTGATTACTTTTCAT
>JBNLCS010000761.1:0-2144 GCA_050303935.1 Bacteroidales bacterium | reverse complement strand
TTCATTGCATATATTTAGTCATGAAAACAATACGTACAATTATATTAAGACATTAGAGGTGAACCCCGGAGAAACAGGTTATCTTCAAAACGACAGAATAAGTTACATGTTCCTGGATAATAAAAACAGGGTCTGGGTTGGGACATATGGGGGATTACATTTGATTAAGAATGATCTAAATGTATTGAGCAGCCACGAAATATTTCATAAAAAAAACAATTTAACCTGCGATATTATTACCTGTATAAATCAAGACAATAAAGGTCAAATATTAGTAAGTACACCTTGTGGCCTAAACATTATTAACGAGATAGAAGATGAAAAATTCAATGTAAAATCGTATACTACAAAAGATGGTTTACCTGAGGATTTTATCTACTCCATTTTATTTGATGAAAATAATTCAATTTGGGTCAATACAAACAATAGCATTGTGAATATTGACCTCGATAGCAATATATTTAAAAGTTACTTTAGCCATAACGGGATTGATATTAAAAATTTTGAAACAGGCAGTTATAAAAATAATCAAGGGGATTTGTTTTTTTGCGGTGCAGGTGGATATGTTAAATTTAAACCTTCAGAAATTAAAAAATACACATATGATAAAATATTATCAATTTCCTCATTTAGTGTATTGAATAATGAGATTAAACCGGGAAAAGAATATAACAAAAGGATTATAATTGATAAATCCATTAATGAACTTGAAAAAGTAAAATTAACTCATAAAGAAAAGGAATTCTCATTTGTAGTTTCTTTCCTGGATTATAACAATCCTGGGAAACATCATTATGCCTATAAACTTGAAAATTATAATAAAGATTGGGTAAACATTGGTACACGCAGGCATATTTCATTTAGTAACCTTAAACCTGGCAAGTATATTTTCAATGCAAAAGCTTCAAGTAATGATGGGAAATGGATTGAACTCAAGCAACCATTGACTATAGAAATTACCCCTCCCTGGTTTCAAACCGGATGGGCAATAATAATTTTCATTGCTTCAGTGATAGGTATTGTGTTTCTTATACGGTTAAATGCTATTAAACAAATGCGTTTGCAGCGAAATATTGAGATGCTGCTAATGAAAAATGAACAGGGGCAAAAGATGAATGAATTGAAATTCAGGTTTTTTACCAATATCTCACATGAGTTTATTACACCGCTTACCCTTATTTTAGGCCCTATAAAAGAGCTCTTTGACAATAGTGACAAATATGGATTTAACGATAGTTTGAAAAACAAAATTCAGATAATCGGGAAAAATGCAAACAGGTTGTTACGGTTAATTAACCAATTGCTTGATTTTAGGAAAACTGAAACAAGTAAAATGGAACTAAAGGCACAAAAAACAGATATTGTTGAATTTATAGATGAAATATGCATGACGTTTCAGGAGTTAGCAAGTCAGAATAATATTGAGTTTTTGCTGAAATATGATATTGAGGAAAAGGAAATATGGTGTGATCGGGATAAATTGGAAATAATTATTATTAATTTGTTATCTAATTCAGTGAAGTATATAAAAAAAAGCGGAGAAATAAAACTATACGTTGAAGAAGAAAATAATTACATCACGATACGGGTAATTGATAATGGTATTGGCATACCTGAAGGAGAAGCAGAAAAAATATTTGACCGCTTTTACCAGATTGAAAGGGTACAAAATTATGGAAGCGCAGGTATTGGCCTTGCTTTGGTGAAACGTTTTGTTGATCTTCATAACGGAAAGATATCGTTAAAGAGTATTCCAAATGTTAAAACAGAATTTACCATTTTATTGCCTAAAGGCGATACTCATCTTAATAAAAGCCAAAAATTTGAGAATCCTGTTCATATAAGAAAATCAAATAACTTCTTTGATTTTCCGTATATGATGCAGAAAATTAGGCCGGTTCATAAAAACATTGCCCATCCTGAAATAAAGATTTTGGTTGTTGAAGACAATGCAGAAATGCGTGATTATCTGGAAGATTTATTATCAGCGTATTACTCTGTTGTTAAAGCGGTCGATGGCCAAGATGGCTACGATAAAGCTGTGAAAATAAAACCGGAATTAATAATATCTGATATTATGATGCCCAATGTTGATGGTTTCGAATTGTGCCAAAAATTAAAAAATAATAATAACACGAAATTAA
>JBNLCS010000760.1:0-4879 GCA_050303935.1 Bacteroidales bacterium | reverse complement strand
TTCTTCAAAAGAAACATTGGCAGCTATTGATCCAAGCAAATCAGAAAACCTTATAGAACAACACGGGCTTTTTTTTACAGATATTAAAATTGACAATCGCAAAGTAATTCCAAATGAACTATTTGGTGGGGTGAAAATTATTGAAAATAATATAAACAAATGTAGTTTTATCAATGTTCCTTATAACCATTCGTTAACTATTGAATTTGCTTCCATTGATTTTGTTTCCCCCGAACAGAAGTTATATAAATACAGAATTGGTAAAAACAAGGAATGGGTTATTCTAAATTCGAACCAGAGAAGCCTAGTCCTTCCAGCCATGAGCCCCGGGGAATACACGTTAGAAGTAATGCTTGCAAACTATTCCGATAACGAACCAACAAGAAGTATTAGAATCAATTATTTACCTCCTTACTGGCAATCCAAACCAGCCTTGGTTTTATATGCTATAGTACTACTATTGCTATTTTTTATTTATAGAAAACTTACTATCCAAAAAATACAAAAAGATTCTATAATTGAACAGGAACGCTATGAAAGAAAGAAACTCGAAGAATTAGATGCTATGAAAAGTGAATTCTTTTCAAATATATCCCATGAACTAAGGACCCCTTTAAGCCTGATAGTTAATCCTATAGAAAAACTTTCGGGGGACAGTGAAATTGCCAATAACAAAAAAGAAAAGCTCAGGTTAGCCTTAAAAAGCTGCTATCGGTTACTCCGGTTAATAAATGAATTACTTGATTTCAGTAAAATTGAAAAAAAATTATTGGAACCGGAATTCAGGTATTGTGAAATAGTACCTTTTATATATGAAATATGTGCTCATTTTAATGATCTGGCACTTTCCAAAAATATTGAATATAAAATTAACAGCCCGTTTGAAAAGATCCATGTTCCAATCGACAATGGTATGATAGAAAAAGTAGTATACAACATTCTTTCCAATGCATTTAAATATACCCCTAAAAATGGGGCCATTACAGTAAATTTAAATAAAAGCTATAGTAACACCTCTGAATATTTAAAGGTTTCGGTCACAAACACGGGCGAAGGCATATCAAAAGAGTTTATCAGTAAAGTATTTGACAAATATTACCAAGTCAATAATTACCAAAATAAAAAAACAAAAGGAACGGGAATTGGGCTAGCTTTGGTGAAAAGTTACATGGACTTGCATAATGGTTTTATTGAATTAAGAAGTGACCCTGGAAAAGAGACATGCTTTGATTTATTTTTGCCCTTAATTCAGGAAAATTGCGAAATTACTGTTAAAAATGAACTTAACGGAATAGAGGAAATATTCAAATATAATTCATCTGGTAGGGATCAGAATACACATAAACCAACTTCACACTATTCCCTATTACTGGTAGAAGATGATGATGAAATCAGGAACTATTTAGCTGAGGAACTCTCATTCGATTTCAAGGTAATCAATGCAACTAACGGAGAAGAAGGTTTAAAACTGGCCAATGAAATTATTCCGGATCTTATTATTTCCGATATTGTTATGCCCGTGATGTCTGGAATTGAAATGTGTAAAAAAATAAAATCTAATATTTTAACTTCGCATATACCATTTGTATTGCTTTCTGCACGAACAACGGTACCTCAACAAATTGAAGGACTGGAATCAGGTGCTGATGTTTATATTCCAAAACCGTTTAATTTAACACATCTGAGAGTACAAATATTACGATTAATAAATTTGAAGGAAACGGTTTATTCCCGGTATCTAAAAGAAAACACGTTAATACCTTCAGAAAGCCTTAATACAGAACTAGATAAAGAATTTATGCAAAAAATCATTACCTATATTGAAAAAAATTTAACAAACCCAACTATTGAAGTTGAGCAACTGGCAAGCCATGTTTCATTAAGCCGTGCCCAGACGTATAGGAAAGTTAAAGCTATCAGCGGGATGTCGATTGTTCAGTTTATTCGTACTGTACGATTGAAAAAAGCAGCTCAATTGGTATCCGATAAACAACTTAATTTTACAGAAATTGCCTATGAAACAGGTTTTTCAACACCTGCATATTTTACAAAATGTTTTCGGGACCATTTTGGAAAGCCCCCGTCTGAATTTGTAGAAGGTTTCAAATAATAAACGAACCATTTTAAAAAAAATAAAAATTTTTATAAAAAAACATACTTCGTATTTTTAGTTGTATCACAACTCTAAATCACTATAAATAAGTCTTTTTACAAACAATGCATCTTTAAAATGATTCAAATTTGATAGTTAAATTATAAGTGATTGAAGAAATCAAATTATACGTTTGTCCTTTAAGGTTACAAACTAAGACAAACAGAAAATTTTTGAATAATAAGTTTGTTAAACATCAATTTTATTTTTATGAAAAACTACAGTATATTTTCGTGTTTATTGCTTATCCACGTATTTGTCTTCGGACAATATCCTGATATAGCCAAAACGCCTCCCATGGGTTGGAATTCATGGAACGCCTTTGGCCTGAACATAAACTCAAAAACGGTAATGGACGTCGCTGATTCAATGGTTGCCAAAGGGATGGCCAATGTTGGTTATGAATATATTGTTATTGATGATGGCTGGCAAATTGACAGGGATGAAAACGGGAAAATTGTTGTTAACGCCGAGCGTTTTCCGGAAGGAATGAAATATCTGGCTGATTACATACATTCCAAAGGCCTTAAATTTGGTTTATACACTTGTTGTGGAACTGAAACATGTGGAGGGTTGCCCGGAAGCTACGGGTACGAAGAAATAGATATGCAAACTTATGCTGATTGGGGGGTTGACTTCATCAAATCGGACTGGTGCAATACGAATGGATTGAGCACACGCACACAATATAAAATTATGAGCGATGCTATCAAAACAACCGGAAGACCGATGATATTAAGCCTCTGCGAATGGGGTATTTCACAACCTTGGGAATGGGCAAATGGAATTGGGGCCATGTGGCGGACCACGAATGATATTCAAGATTGTTGGGATTGTTTAAGAGACTGGGGAGGAATGGGGTGGACCCGTATTCTTGAATTACAGGTAAGTCTTGCACAATATGCAGGCCCTGGACATTGGAACGATCCGGATATGCTTGAAGTAGGAAATTGGGCATTGAACCCAACAGAATGCCGTTCACATTTTTCTATGTGGTGTATGCTCGCTGCCCCTCTCATCGCCGGGAATAATATCGCTACCATGAACAATACCATCCGGGACATTCTTACTGCCCCTGAAATAATTGCTGTTAACCAGGATTCTCTTGGTATCCAGGGTACCCGTATACGCAATGACAACGGACTTCAAGTCTGGCGGAAATCACTCAGCGATAGTTCTGTAGCTGTTGCTTTGTTGAATTTAACGAATAAAGAAACAACCATGTATGTCACCCTTAGAGAATTAGGCCTTAAGTCAGGTGTGATGAGTAGTGTACGTGATTTATGGGAACAGACAGATCTTAACCCAATAACAGATACTTTTCAAGTTAATGTAACAGCACATGGTGTGAAAATGCTTAAAATAAAAGGGGAAACCAATCTTAACTTCATGGCCGATTCCATTACGGTTCATAAAGGTTTTCAAAAATCAATTCAATATTTTATAAATCCATCAAATATTACTGTTTCAGTATATTCTTCAAATGATGAAATTATTGAATTGTCCGAGGAAAGAAATAACACGTATACAATATATGCCAAAGAAGTTGGTAAAACATATATCACAGCAATTACGCAGGATAGTACATTTATTGACACCTGTTTTATTAGTGTCCTGCCCTCAAGTATCCCTGATCCATGGGTTTTAGACAAAATAGGATTTGACGAAGGGGCAAACATATCACCGTCAGCTCATTATAACAATAATATTTTCAGCATCCAAAGTAGTGGGGAGGATATTTGGGGAACAAGTGACCAGTTTGCCTATGTAAATCAAGAAATCAGCGGGAACCAAAGTATTTCGGCAAGGTTAATTTCTCAAACTTTTACAGACCCCTGGGCAAAATCCGGACTAATGATCAGGGAATCCAATTCTCCCAACAGTGCTTTTATGATGTTATGTGCAACCCCGGAAAACGGACTGTCACTCCAATGGAGAGAACATACAGGAGGTCAGTGTGATTATGAAAACATTGGATCGTTTACCTTACCCGTTTATATTAAGTTGCTAAAGGACGGATCAACTTTTAAAGCATACAAATCAACCAATGGTGGCAGATACTGGGTTTTATTGGATAGTATGAAATTAAACAGGTCCTTTCAGGAACCATATCTTATTGGTATGGAAGTTGTTTCGCACAATACCGGACTGTCTAATATTTCGGAATTTGATAATGTAAATATTGATTCAGTTGCATCGCCGAAACCTCCTGTTTCAAACATAGCAACAAGTAACGGAAACTACTTTCAATGTTATCCAAACCCGCTTAATAAAGATAAACTAACCATAGTTTTTAATAAAAACAAGCAACCTTCTTGCTTTACGGTGGAACTGATTACCCTTAATGGAATTTCCGTTATAAAAAACAAGTACGAAAATAACACAATGTCTTCTTTTAAATTAGATTTTGAAGGAGTTGACCCGGGAACATATATATTGAGCATCATATCAGAAAAATATGCCGGTCATATTAAACTAATGATAAATTAATTTAAAATATGAAATTAATCAATCTCTTATTATACCAATTTTTAACACTAAAAATTTAGAATTATGAAAAAAAAATTTTTACTAATGGCGGTTTTATGTATGTTGATGACATACATGGTTAATGCGCAAACAAATTATGCAGTTCAGATTTCAGCAGACGGAACATCGTTTTATGCGAATGCACTGGATGAGGTCATGGTTTCCAGCTTTACCATAGAAGGTTGGGTTAAATTTGAC
>JBNLCS010000759.1:0-4007 GCA_050303935.1 Bacteroidales bacterium | reverse complement strand
ATTACATTTTTTTTTAGATCATAACCAGTAACAAGAGCATATCCATTTGTTCCCAATTGCTTTATTGAACCGGTTGCACTACCTGTTATAATAAACCCGTTGGGATGTTTACAACTAATGTTACCAAAACCAATATTATTTTTAGTAATTCCAATTAGTCCCAGTTCCATTAAAATAGCCCTGGATTTAGTAAATTGGACAAATAAATTATCCTGGATTTTTATATCCTCATAACAATGTTGAATATTGAATTTAATATACCCTTCGTCAAATGTCATTTCTTAAATTTTTCTGGAAAGAGTGACCGGATACCCTCTTTACTTGCTTTACAAATACCTTTTTCGGTAATTAATCCAGTAACAAGTTCAGCAGGGGTTACATCAAATCCATAATTTAAAAAACTCGAACCTTCTGGCATAATATATAAAGTGTCCATTTGGCCTTCACTATTAACACCCTCAATCCTTGATATTTCACTTGCATCTCTTTTCTCAATGGGTATGTTCGCGACTCCGTCTTCCATATTCCAATCAATAGTACTTGAAGGTAATGCCACGTAAAAAGGGATATTGTTATGTTTTGCAGCCAGCGCCTTAAGATAGGTCCCTATTTTATTTGCCACATCACCATTTACTGTAGTACGATCACTTCCAACAATAACCATATCTACCATCTCATGTTGCATTAAGTGTCCCCCTGCATTGTCTGTAATTATTGTACAAGGCACTCCCTGTTGTTGCAGCTCCCAGGCTGTAAGTCTTGCCCCCTGGTTTCTCGGACGGGTTTCATCTACCCAAATATGTAGTTTTATTCCTTTTTCATAGGCCAAATATATAGGTGCTGTCGCAGTGCCATAATCAATACAAGCAAGCCAACCAGCGTTACAATGGGTTAATATATTTACAACCTCCCCTTTTTTCCTTATACTTATTTCTTCAATTAATTTCAATCCGGCTTTACCTATATTATATGAATATTCAACTTCCTTATTTATTAAATTTTCTGTAGTTTTTTTAGCTATTTCAACGGCCTCATTGTAGTCATTTGCAAAATGTACAGCATTAAGAATTTCGTCAATTGCAAAAGCCAGGTTAACTGCAGTAGGGCGGGCAGTTTTCAAATATTCTCCCGTCTCTTTAACTTTTTGAAAATCATAAGATTTGCTATCTATTTCATTTTTCAAAAAAAGATAGACACCCACAGCTCCTGTTACTCCAATTAACGGGGCACCACGAACATACATTTCCTTTATAGCAAGAAAAGTATCAAAAACAGAATGGAGGTCCATTATTTCAAATGCAAATGGTAATAACTGTTGATTTATAATATGCACCGTATTTTCATCCTCCTGGCTAATCCATATGGTTTGATAATGATTTTCTTTAACTAGCATTCTACTAACTGAATTATTTGAATTGATTAAAGTATATATTTACATTCAAATTTTACAAAAAGAGATGTATTTTGACAAATTATTGGGTTAATTTATATTAATTAAAAATAAAAATTTTATGATTTTGAAAAATTTGTACAAAATCAAGAATATAATATTTGATTTAGGTGTTGTATTATTAGATCTTGACTTTCAAAAATCAGCCCATGCATTTAAAAAATTAGGATTTATAGGATTTGAAAATTACTACTCTAAAAATCATGCCCTTCATTTTTTTCATGCCTTTGAAACAGGCCACGTTTCAGACAAATATTTTATAAATGAAATAATAACACAAAACAGGTTAAAAGCAACCCCTGATCAAATAATTAAAGCCTGGAATGAAATAATTGTTGGGTTTCCCGTTGAAAAGGTAAAGTTTATACATGAGGTGTCAAAGCATTATAATATCTATATGCTAAGTAATACAAATATTATTCATGCCAGAAAATATGAAAGACAATTTATGGATATTTCCGGCTTTTCTTTAAACAAATATTTTAAAAAAATTTATTATTCCCATGAAATTGGTTTGAGAAAACCAGATCCGGAAGCCTTTAAAATAATTTTTAAGGAAAACACAATAAAACCAGATCAAACATTATTTATTGATGATATTGAAGAAAACTTACTTCCAGCAAAGCATTTAGGAATGTTTACCTATCATTATTTAAAAGAAAAAAATCTTTTTCGTATATTTAATATTGATAATAACAAAATCTAATTTTTTTCGTTATTTCAATTAAAACAAAACTAATTTTCCATTGTATCTTGAATAAAAAATAATAAAAATGAAAAAAAAGGTTTTAACATTACTTATATTATTGACTGCATCAACAATAATTTTTTCCCAGAAAAAGGTTCCCGTAAATATTATCATGAAAGAGGGTGGAAATATTTTGGCACAACATTTTGGACAAGGAGAGTGTGATGGAAATGATATGTATACGGGTTATATCCTATTAAAGGGAAAATACATGGATCTGATTACAGAAATGAAAGATTACAGCACTATAAGTAAACTTGAATTAATAGGGTTTACGAAAGAACCTGCTTCCTCTGTTGGAAATGAAAAAGGTAAAATTGTGGTTTATAAAAAAAATGGCATAACCGTAACACTTGAAGAAGCAGAACTTATCATAAGCTGTATGGGGAATAATGAATATTATAACCAGATTAAAGTTCAGGTTTTAAACCCGGTAACTGAAAAAGTTGTTGAAAAATCGATTGATGTTAGGGATATAAAGACGATAATATTTCAATAGTTATAAAATTATCCGTATTACGTTAACATTTATGCTTTTTGGTATTAAGAATTCTCTATTAATTACGACAAATATGGTATTATTCACTTAAGACGTTCAATTAAAGAACTAAACTGTCCTAAACATTTTTTCCCATCACACGAGCCAATGTATCGCTTATTCCCGAAAAGAGCGATTTACTTTTTTTAATGCTTCGGTTCAGTTTACGCTGAACCTGCATTGAGACCGGCCTGCTAAGTTGGCTACCACCCAAAAAAGTATACAAAAAAGGTCACTTCTGAAGATAAATCCCTAATTCATTTGACATACAAAATACTACATAAGTGTTGGTAAATTGGAATGGTAGAAGGATGGAACAATACAGAGATCGCAATTGGTTTCGTCTATCTCTTTGGAAATGATCCTGCACAATGAATCAAAGCTTTTGCGCATATCGGTAGGGTGGAGGTATAAATAATAATTATAGGCCAAGTGAGTAAGAACATCGTTTTATAGGTTTATTAAGGTTTTTAATATCCCTTTGTCCGTAGTCAATGGTAATTGGATACGTACCCCATTGGGATAAATCACTTCCATCTTTCCTGTGGGGAGTGCGCTGGTTGCTGTGGGTTATATAAACCCGTTTTGAGACCAGGCGGTACGTTTCTTTTCATAACCGTAACTATAACACCACCTTTTAAATGCCCAATAATTGATGCCCACTTGTTCACAATAATCTTTTTTGCTCATCCAGCTTTCTTTATAACAGATCATGTGGTTTGTTATTTCTTCCTGGCCAGTCTTGTCCATTTAAAATTTTTTGCTGTAAAATATTTTTCTTTCTATATTAGAAAAGATGTAAGTAGCCAGAGTATTACCTTTAAACAATAAAATGTAACCTAGCCGTTGGCGTATTATAATTATAATATTTGAAATAAGTATAATATAAAAAACCGCTTCATAAAGGAGCGGTTTTTTATTGTTTCAATTTTTATTTATCTGTTTGGTATTCTATATATCTCATTGGTTTCTGGTGTTGGATATACAGTTAAGTTAATTACATTATAAATTGTTGTACAAGTACTATTATAAGTTACTTCAACACTTATTGAATAATTTCCGGCAGGAAGTGTTGAATTAATATATGTTCCTGAAATACTATTTTGATAACTTATACCATCAACCATAAAATTATAATTCTCCACTCCTAGTGTTGTTGCAGTAAATTGAATTTCATTTCCACTACAAATTTCATTATCTGAATCATTACTAATAAGAGTACCCGTAGGAAGAGCTGGTTCGCTGATTACAAGGGCCCCGTCAAGGGTGAT
>JBNLCS010000758.1:0-3248 GCA_050303935.1 Bacteroidales bacterium | reverse complement strand
GGATCTGTGGTATTTCGGAACGGATGGAAATGTTCCGCCTAATAAATATGATTTTGTCTCAGTAATTTTACATGAAATTGGCCACGGACTGGGTTTTATAGGATCAATGGAAATAACAAATAATTTAGGTTCATGGGGATTTACCAGTAGAACACCTACTATTTATGATTTATACGTTCAGAATGGCAGCATGCAACAACTTGTTGACGAATCTGTTTTTGTGAACCCTTCTTTAACATTGAAAAGCGAGTATACAAGCAATAGTTTATTTTATAACAGTACTATTTCGCTATTTAAAAATCCTGAATACGGGTATCCCAGATTATTTGCTCCGGCCACTTTTGACCCCGGATCAAGTATTGTACACCTTAACGATGCTACTTATCCAAGTGGAAACGAAAATTCGCTTATGACACATGCGATTGGACAATCTGAAGCCATTCATGTCCCCGGCCCCTTGGCTGTGAATATGCTTCAGGATATGGGATGGGTCAGTACTTTTATTGAGCATGAACCAAATAAAGATATTGAAGATATATCTCAAGCAGTAAAGTTTATAGCAAAGGTACGTAGTGATAACCCACCTTCAAATCCATTAAACTATGTTTATTATAAATCAGATTCTGAGATGATTTATGATTCTATTCTTATGCAGTATAATGCAGGATCGGATGAATTTGTTGCTGAGTTATTTCTGGATGATACCGGAAAATATATAAATTATTTTATTAAAGTTTATGACGACTATGGTAAACCATATACATCACCATTAAAAGCTCCGGAAAATATATATACATTTTACGCGGGATTTGATAATGAAAAACCGGAAGTTTTTCACGACCCAATACCATTTATGGTTGAAGGTAACGATTCACTTGAAGTGAAAGCGACGGTAACTGATAATGTTGGTGTGGATACGGTAATCGTTTACTACAATATAAATTTTTCAGCTGATACGTTTAGCTTTGGTATGCAGGGATTTGAAAATGATGTTTTTAAAGGATACTTCAATTTTAAAGACAAAGGACTTAACCTGAACGATATTATTCAATACCGTTTCTTTGTAAGAGATAAAAGTTACAATAAAAACACTGTATTGGTGCAAAATGACCTTTTTATTTTCGAAGTTGAACAATCTTCAAATATGAAGAGTAATTATGTTCAGGATTTTAACTTCTATACATCTGATTTTTATGGGGTAAAAAAAACAGTTGATCCAGTTAACGATTTGAATTTCACGATTTCGCGGCCTGATGGGTTTTATACCGGTTGCCTGCATACCCCAATACCTTATGAAAGCCCGGGAGTGCCAAATGGTTATTATGAATACATTGCGCAATTGCGTTTCCCAATATTGCTGAATAAATCTTCGTACATGCGTTTTGACGAAATCGCATTGATTGAACCCGGATTAAAAAGTACAATTTTCGGTGATGAGGATTTTTATGATTACGTTATAGTAGAAGCTTCAAAAGATAGTGGTAAAACATGGCATTATTTACAACCGGGATATGATGCAAGAAAGCATACATTATGGATTTCCCGTTTTAGATCAGAGTTTGATGGGATAAATTCTACGGCGAAAGCAACACCTGAGCTATATAGTTCAAATTATATAAATATTATTAATAACCCAAACTTCAAAGCAGGTGATGTTGTCTTTTTCAGGTTCAGGGTATTCTCAGATGCAAATGCAGTTGGCTGGGGCTGGGCCATAGATAACCTTGATATTCAAAGTGTGGTGGATGTTGAACCATTGCCATTTGACAACTCAGCTATAACCTTGTACCCTAATCCCGTGGATGATATTCTGAAATTAAATATACAATTTGAAAAGCCGGTAGATGACATAAGTATTTCATTGAACGATATATACGGAAGGGTTCATTATACTTACAAGGCAGATAATTACGTGGAAAATATATTTCAGGAGATAAGCATGGTTAACTTACCCCGGGGAATTTATTTTTTAGTGTTAGATGCAGTTAAGGAACAAAAGGTGAGAAAAATAATAAAAAAATAATACAAAATTGCAACCTTTTAACCTCAGGATCGTAAACAATATCCTTTGCTTTTTATAACAAAGGCAAAAAATGTGAATACTGTTGCATTTTTTGATTTAATATTAATTTGAAAAATAAATATCATGGCAACAGTTTATCAACCAAAAACGTCGGATCAATATCAAAAATCATTCGTTAATGGATTTGAATTGATTTTCTCCTTAATTTTCAGGAACTTTGCTAAATTAATTATGAAAACTAAAATCATGAATAACTTTTTTAAAACCTTTTTCATAATAACCCTTTCAACTTTAAGTTTTAATGTAAATGCCCAACTTATCGGAGGTGTTTTTGAACCAATTGTAAAAGACCCGATACTCATTAAGGATCCAATAATTATTACAGACCCCATTTGGATACCTATTAAACCTATTGAGCCTATTATTCCAATTATTCCAATTATACCGATTACAACGTACGAGAAAAGGCCCCTGGCTGCTGATGCTATTGCCTTTGCAGATTTCAATGGGAACGATACGGTTGATTATGTTCGAACAGATTCAACAGATACTGAAGTAATCCTGGAAATTAAGTATGATTCTGTACGTATTGAGGATGATATTTATAACAGTGATACCTCGTCTATTCCGGTTTATACTTCCGATACTTCAGCAGTTAATCTTAAATCTGTTAAATCTACGTCATTTAGTCTGTTACCTTCTTCTAGTACCGCTAATCTTCTGGCCACAAAAATCGATCTTACCTCAACTATTTATAATCCAATTTATTTGGGCGACTATTACACCATAAATAAATTTAATTTAATTGATGGTAGTTATATTTTTCGTGATTTTATTGACAATGAAGATGATAATAGAGTGTATATACCCAATGGGGCAATTTCAATAGGAGACTTTAACAACGATAACCTGGCCGATTTTTTGGTAAGTGGTGAGGTGTATATAAAAAATAAAGAAACCAATGAATACGGCGTATTTAACAAAGCCATGGTATGGTATAATCTCGATACTGCCTTTATGATTATGTGGAGTTTAACAGAACCTATTGAAGATGGGGAAGTATGGGACAAAAATATAGTTGAAGATTATAACCACGATGGTTTACAGGATATTTGTGTAGGTGGGTATATATCCCTGCATGATGGTTTGTCCTTCAATAATTCTTTCAGACATATTACTGAAGTTGCCCATGTGTATGATTATCAGAGTCACACAGTATATCTGG
>JBNLCS010000757.1:0-4429 GCA_050303935.1 Bacteroidales bacterium | reverse complement strand
GAAATACCCTGGTATGAAAAAACACCAGGGCTGGAAATCATACTGGGTATAAGGGCTATCGTACCTCTGGTTTTGTTTCTTATCTTTGTCATGATGTTTGTTTTAAAAGAAAAGATACGAAAAAAAGGCATCATCACCTACGGTATTAGTTTGTGTGTGTTAGGGATGATCATCTTTAATGTGGGCTTGAGTTATGGGTTGGCAAAATTGGGAGGCCAATCTGGCGGGCTTGTACCTGCTGCATTTACACAGGTGGATGCCGTAACTGGCTCACCATTATACGCTTTCACTACGGGATTACTCGTTGCACTTTTATTTGCCTGGTTACTGGGCTTTGGTGCAACACTGGCAGAACCTGCCCTCAACGCACTAGGTTTGACGGTTGAAAATTTAACAAATGGCGCCTTTCGTAAATCTCTACTGATGTATTCCGTTTCATTTGGTGTGGGTACCGGCATATTAATGGGTGTACTAAAGATTGTTTTTAACTTACCCATAGCTTATTTACTAATACCCGGTTATTTGATTGCAACGGTGCTGACTTATTTTTCTACAGAAGAATTTGTCAATATTGCCTGGGATAGTGCCGGTGTAACCACGGGCCCGGTTACAGTACCGTTGGTACTCGCAATGGGACTGGGTTTCGGTAATGCAGTAGGAGCGGTTGAAGGATTTGGTATTTTATGTATGGCTTCCATTGGGCCCATTATTTGTGTTTTATTAACCGGTTTGTATATCAAGTGGAAAATAAATCGTCGTCATAAAAAGGAGCAGGAACCTCCTCCCGTAGAAGCAACCGAGGTAATTATTACATGAGCAAAAGAGAGATAACAGTATTAACAGATGTATCATTAATTACCTGTGTCGTTCAACGTGGTAAAGCTGATGAGATTATTAAAGCTGCCCAGGAAGTCGGGGCACAGGGTGCAACTGTTTATTATGCACGTGGCGGTGGTATACGCGAACGCTTAGGTATACTGGGTCTTGCTATCGAAGTTGAAAAAGAAATTATCACTATTTTGGTTGCAAATGATCAAATTGATCGCGTATTTGAAAAAATGTACACCGCAGGCAATCTTGATACCCCCGGAATGGGGATCATGTATGTCACCCCGCTTGAAAAAGCAGCGACTTATATCCCTCAGGAGATTATTGAGAAACTGGCCCGCCCTGTAGTCGGCCCGGCTCAACCAAACCCGAAGAATCATTAAACCTGATTATGAAATTCACTGATAAAAAAATAATCTTTTGTATATTGCCAAAAGGCATCGCGCTGGATATCGCACAGAAACTCAAGGATACCCATAATATAATGACGAGCAATATCAAGAGCGCTCGCGGTGTTGGCAAGATTACCCCCCTTGCCTATCGTGGTATTGCAGGACAATCTGAAAAAGAAATCCTGTCGGTCATCGTTGATGCCAACATGGCTGATGATATCTTTGAATATATTTTTTTTGAGGCGGACATTAACCGGCCCCATGGCGGTATTATGTATATGCATGCCCTGCCCAGAACAACTGAATATGTACTTCCGGAAATTCCGGAAGAGAACTAAATGTCATGCTTAATTGAGCATGCTTATTTTTCTAATTGATACTATCTATAACAATCTCGAGCTAATAAACGGTCAAAACTATCAATCGTACCTTCCAGTGCGCTGGCGAAATTGTCTGAATCCATATTTTGCCATGCTGTTTCAAGTCTGCTGATGTAAAATGACAAATCACCTTCCTTCTCGGAAGCAGCAATAATATGTAAAGCATCAATAACATCACGCAACATAAGATCAACCGGATCGTTTTCACGAATTGAATTGGATGCTGCATAAAAACCATCTGCGATATCGTCCAGGTCGTTGGCACTTTCCTCAAGATCAGCACATGACATCTTTTCCATAGAAAAACTATTAAATGTAATAAACAGAAAAAAGACAGAAACAAACAATGAATATCTATTGAACATTGCAGCTCTCCTATTCATCATGATATTTAAATGAGTATAGATGACAAATTTTCAAAAACTATATTTTTAAAGAACTGTGCTTTTTTCAGTCTCAACGGTCTATTAAAACCACTCCCTTCGACTCTTTTTCAATCACAGATAATATTTCATCAGGAGATTGATCAAGCAACCCGGTATGAATTGTTATTCCAGGTTCATCGTAAAGCTTTTTAAGTAATTTAAACAATCCCGGAAAATACTGCTCGATCCCTTTTTTTTGATACGCATAGACATCCTCAACATCAAGTGAAATAAAACGCATAGGCAAGGCATAAACCGTCTTACCTCTGAATATGTGTGCACTGCGAATTTCAGACCAGGGAATAGGTTTGGTGCACACACGCCTGTCAAAAAATCCATTTTCGTCTATACGAATATCCGGCCCCTCCTTTATTTTTAATAAAGAAACTAATCCAATGATAAAACCGGTGCCAAAAAAAAGTATCGCTAACCATCCCAGGACGATACCACCTATCCGATCTACTTCCGCTCCTCCCTCTTCAGGACCTATTACACCAGTAACCATTAATATCCCTAATAAGATAAAAATCAGGCATCCTGCCAACGGAATAAACAAACATTGTTTTCTTATCGTGTATTCAACCATAAGCTTTCCTGAATTAATTCAACCTACACATAGTCTTTTGTACAGATAGTCTTAAACTAAAAAAGCAGCTGATTATTCATATTAAAATGTCCTGATTTAAGCCCTTCGAGCTTATTTCATGCCAAATTATGGTCTATTATTGCTACATGAAAGGCAAACAAAAACAGATAAAAATAATCCGATTAACCCAAATTCTGTGTGTTTGCTTTTTTGTATTTTCCTCATCAACATCCTATGCCACCTTTTACGGTGGATATCACTACAGGCCATATCATTACGGTAACCCCTATTATGATGGGCATCATTACAGGCATAATCGTGGTCACTACTCTCACTATGGCACTCATGCTTACATAAGTGGTGATGTTGCCTTGCTTTTTTTGGGTGTGCTGGGTGCGGCTTTATTGGCACATACACTTACAAATGACTATGTCCCCCAAAAGCATATATACCCCAAAGCTTATTCCTATAAGCAACCCAAACGGAAAATACAGGCTAAACCGGTTTACTATAGAAAAACGGTCAAACCCATTAATTACAATTACAGAGAAAACGAAGGGTGGGAACAGCTGGCAAATGGCAATACGAGCTATGCTCTGGATATATTTGCGGTTCAGTCGCAACAAAACCTGGATGCCGGAGAGCCGAAACTGGGTTTTGCTATTGCAGCTGCAAAACTGGGGGAAAAAAACAGGGCTGTTCGTGCTATGCGGAAAGCTGTACGTATCGATGCAAATGCATTAAATAATATTGAGGTCGATGAAATAAAGCCAGAAATACAAAAAATAGCAAAAAACTATCAATCAACTGCCAATAATACATCTTATAACTCAGATACTGCATTCATGATGGCGACCCTATCCTACTTGCAACAGGAATTCACAACCGCCAGTTCACAAATAGATGAAAATGATAATAGCCAAAGTGCTAACAATCTGCGGGAACTACTTAAAAGAAAATTATAATTGGTATATATTTACACCTTAACTTAACATTCAATTTTTTGAATAATAAAAATAATGAACATCAATTATCAAAAATACGCCCTGATATTCAGTTTCATTTTTATATTGTCTGCCTGTAGTGATTTTCCTGTTGTTAAATCCTCATCTGAAGACAGGGTTATAGTGACGGGAGCAGCGAATCGTTTTGTAGCCGCCTACGAAAAGGCGAAAAAAGAATGTGCAAAATATGAGCGTTACCCCAAATATGTACCTGATGAAACAATGGGGCTAAAACAGACTGCCTTTGATTGTATTGATCCAAATGCTGGTGTCGAGAATGAAACAACTGATGAGACAGTTACAGAAAACGAACCACAACCGGAGACAGCCGTAGAAGAAACGCAACCAGTAGAAGAGATAACAACAGAAGAAGTTCCTGCTAATTAACCACCTTAAATAAAATGTAAAAAGGGCTCACCATAACCCCTTATTTTAAAATATTTATACTTTTTTAATTGTTGAATCATAAATAAACGCCAATACACTACTGTATATCAGAAACTGCAAGGCCATATAGATACTTTCCATTACAAAAAACCATTCTACATGGTTTATTTCATGTTTTGCCGCCGTTCCGATAACGTGACAACTCCAGAAGAAGACACCAAACGATAAGCCAAACTTCAATCCCCTGATTAACCAGGTTCCACTAATAGTAATTTTTGGGTATAGATAGGAAAGTACTGCTGCCTGAACAAACATGGAAAACAACCCTAATGCAAAGCCAGGTTCTGCCCTGCTTATATAGTTAAAACCTTCATAGGTTGTTTTGAACAGGATTAAATGCCAAAAAATAGCAAGGGGGAAAACAATG
>JBNLCS010000756.1:0-4568 GCA_050303935.1 Bacteroidales bacterium | reverse complement strand
GTATGCTTTTACTCTTGTTTTACCTTTTTTATTTCTCATGACAATATGGGCATTAACCGTACCCCCTGAGCCTGTACCTTTGCCTGCAACATTTGATAATATATGGCTATGGTTTCATGTTTTATCAGGAAAAGTATTTCTTGGTTTTTGTATTACTGCAGTTAGCTTGTCGATGATGTTGTTAGTAAATCAAACCAATATAAAACTGTTGTCATTTAATCTAGATAACAAAAACATAAGCCTTGATCAGACTGTTTGGCAACTTATGTCTGTTGCATTCATTGCTGACAGTATTATGTTGGTTGTTGGCTCTATATGGGCCTATGATGCGTGGGGCCGTTACTGGGCATGGGATCCATTGGAAACATGGGCCTTTATAACCTGGCTTTCACTAGGTATTAGTTTACATATACGGTTAACATTTAAATTGCCTGCATGGACGGGCTGGATAATGATTATTTTTGTATTTATTCTTGCTTTCCTGACTTTTTTCGGTGTTCCATTTTTAAGTCTTGCTCCACATAAAGGCGTTCTCTAGACAGCTTTGTTAATGAAAAGATCTGCCTATTTTCTTTTGTTGTTTATACAGATTGTTTTTCTTCCATATTCATACTCAGAGACAAAGACAACAGGAAAAGAGTTAATTGCAGAACAAATTGCTCATCCTGAAACAACATACGAAAAATTCTTGCCTCTTGCTATTAATGGAAATGCAAAAATACAAAATGTCCTTGGATACATGTATTTTTATGGAGAAGGTGTTTTACAGGACTACAACCAGGCCCACACATGGTTCCATAATGCAGCAGAACAAGACTATCTCTATGCAAAAAAGAACCTGGCAATATTTCATTCAGGCATAATTAAAGACATTCCAAAAAAATACATAAACCTTGAAGAAACAAATAAGTGGTTACTCCTGTTTGAAGAAAACACAGACAAACTTGTAGAAACAGGTATTAAAAATCAAATTAGTTTAGAAGAAAAACACGAAGATGTTATTAATGGTGAACAACTTTTTGTCCAGTTTTGTGCGGGCTGCCATGGTTTTAATGGCATCGCTTATTATACCGTTTCTCCTTCTTTTGCCCTTGGTGAAAGGTTGCATAAAAGTGATTCAGAATTATGTAATAGTATTACTAATGGAAAAAATATAATGCCTTCCTGGAAAAATAAGTTATCAGAAAAACAAATACTGAATATTATTGCATTCATAAGAACACTACCTGTTAAATTTCAACTGGGAATAATAGGTAACCTTCGAAATAAACCAGGAAAATATTTTCGGTTCCGACCTTTAGGAGAAAATGGGGATGAGTGGAATGATGCGGATCCCGTCGGCTATCCTTCTCCAAATTAAGAAAATATTAAATTTCGTGACAACCATAACACAAGGAAGAACCTGAATTATTCATTACAAGCGATCCATGTTTTTTACTATATCCTTTATGACAGCTTATACAACTAAGCTTACCTTGAGGTAAAATAATTTCTTTATCCAGCATCTCCTGCGATTTATATCCTCCAAAAGTCTTATAATCAGAATAGACAACTCCGATTTGATGATTGCCACTCATCATACCTTTATGCATAACGCTGCCTTCATATATTTCATCCTGTAATGAATAGTTGCTGTCGTTATGACAACCAAGACATTGAATAGAAAAAGGATCAAGTTCGGATGAATTATTATATTTTTTTATATTTAAATGTGTAGAAGTTATCAATGATGTGCCCTGATCTTTCATTGACAGAAAAAATTCCTGTTTATGGCACGATTGACAAAATTCCATTCCCCGCATTTCTGTTCTTAATAAACCAGCAGAATCTCCATGTACATCATGACAAGTACTACAAGTCATTCTATTCTGGTTATCCAGGGGAAAATCAGGCGGTAGATTTTTTTCTGGACGAAAATTGAACGGGTGATTTATACCCTCTGCTCCCGTATGACAACGAGAACATAATGATGATTGTGAATCAACAAGTAAACCCGCGTTTTCAGCTGATATATTGCTATTTGACACGTGACACTGACTACACGGTATAGCGTCAAGGTGGGATGAATTCGTTTCATTATTAAAAGCTTTACAATTAAGCGGAATAATAATGATTAAAAAAAAGAATTTTATAGCGCACTGTATACGAGCTGTACTCATTGTAATTGCGAGAGCCTGTTTCCTTTGTCAATTTGTGTTATTACCTAACAACCCGGTATTTGCCCTAATGGACAACCCAAAGGAAACAATATTGATACAGCGTAACTATATGAATTTAATGAATTTTATTTACATATAATAAAGCTTGAACTACGACGCTATCAATCATGTTGAGCCCGGTTACTCATTAGAACATGATAAATAGATCGGCAAAAATACCTGTTACTTTAGTATTTTATGCTTGATAAGACGAAATGGATAAATAATGTGTTTAGGAAAGATAGATTATCCGGAGTTTACGCAAATCCTAATTTGCACTATTAGTCATTAATTCCAATTGACGATTAAGTTGAGCAATTGTCTCTTTTGCATTATCAAGTCCTTTTTGGCCAGCTATTTCCAGCCACTTTTCTCCTTTCTGTTCATCAACTTTTGTACCTAGCCCCTTTAAATACATCGTCCCCAACATAAACTGGGCTTCAGAAATACCCTGTTCAGCTGCAAGGTTATACCAGTAGAATGCCTTCGCATCATCCTCCTCAACCCTGATGCCATTATCATAAATAAATCCCAATTGTTTCTGTGCCGGCCCATATCCCTGTTCTGCAGCCATGTGGAACCACTTTAAGGATTCATCAATGTCTCTAATAAAAAAAATAATACCCAAATCATGTTGTGCAAATGGTTCACCTTTTTCTGCCATGGGCATTAAGGTTTTTACTGCCTCAGAGAAATTTTTATCATTAACGTCGGCTTTAGCGATTTTTGAATTATTATTTTTTGTGTTTCCGGAATCAGGATATAAATTATCCATAATTAAATCCTTGCTTATATGAAGAATGTTTTTATCATCAATATAATTATTCTTTTTTTCTTCAGTTATATTCATATTTGCATCTTTATTAGAAACAGTATCAATATAGCCATTTATAAACGGCAAAATAAACGCCACACCCAGGGAAACAAACATTGCCTTTTTTGCAGAGACCTTATTCACCAAATTTCTTCCAGTCTGCATTTGTTGTATTTCACTTCTATTAAATTCCTCCTCAGAAACCGTAATAATATTTTCTTCTTTTGGTTGTTTAAATTTTTTCAAGCTATCTTGAATGATACCTTGTGAATCAAACATGGAACGCCATTCCGCTATACTTTTGGGCCGATCCTTTTGTTTAAAAGACAATCCTCTATCAATCGCCTTAAGAAACCTTTTTGAATATTGGTTTTTAGCTATCAATTCGATTGGAACATAGGTATCGCGATTTGTTTGCAAAAGGCTATCGCCCCTGTTTATAGCAGAAGATGGAGAAATACCGGACACAGCATAATAAAGCGTTGCACTTAGACTGTAGATATCAGTCCATGGGCCTTGTTTATCATTTAAACTTGTACTGTTCCCTGTATATTGTTCTATAGGTGCATAACCTGATGAAACGAGACAAGTAAGGTCCCTCTCTGTTTGGCCAACTGTATTTCTTGCCGATCCAAAATCTATAATTACAGGAGAACCATCATCCCGTATAATTATATTTTCAGGTTTTATATCACGATGTATATAGACGGATGAATGTAATAACTCTAGAGCATCAAGCAATTGCGTTACCAGGTTACTCATCTCCAATTCAGTAAATTGCCTGTCTTTTCTGATTTCTTTTATATTCTGCCCTTTTTCATATTTCATCACCATATAACCCGTATTATTAGATTCAAAAAATGCATACACCCGGGCCAGATTCGGGTGTTCAAACTTACTAACAGTACGAGCCTCTTCTATAAATCGTTTTAAGCCCCAATAATATTGTTGTTCATAGCTACTAATAACCGGCTGAACAAAATAATTATTTTGGCGTGATGCTATATCATTTGGATAATATTCCTTAATGGCCACCAACTTATCAAGATTGATATCAGTCGCCTTGTAAGTTATTCCAAAACCACCTTTGCCAAGCATTCCGACAATTTTATAACCATTTAGAATATGGTCTTGAGGAAGGAAGGTTACATCAAATTCTTTACCTGACATTTCGATGTTCTATCATTATGTTATCGACTTTTGATTGCACTGTAGACATCAATTTTTACAACAATATAAAATCCCTCTCCCGCTAAATGAAAATGGACAAATATCGTTCTCTTTTTGAAATATATTATTGATTTATAGCACTTTTATGCGGATGGTTGAATCATTATATAGCCGATTTTAATCACTTTTTTGTAAAGATATGTAATCAAAAAAAGTTATGTTAATATCTTTGAAAAATAAGGGCTTAGAAAGACAAATTAATGAGATATTTTTTTATTGAGAACCCTTCTTTAGTGTAACCTGAGCAGTAAATTTATATCCCGTTCCTCTCATCGTTTTTATTAATGTAGGCTGATGATAATCAGGTTCAATTTTTTTACGTAACT
>JBNLCS010000755.1:0-3274 GCA_050303935.1 Bacteroidales bacterium | reverse complement strand
AAATCAAAACAATTTCCTAAATTATTTATTATGTAGGAACAGTTTTTCCACCACCATCGCCCCCTTTGATTGATTTCATTTTGTCAGGTTTCAATACTTTTAAATTTTTATTTAATCTTACTTTTAAATTTTTCATGAGATAATAATTTTTATATTTGACATATTTAATTGATTGATAGTAATATCTTACGAAATCGTAGTGTATTTGTTTAAATGAATGAAACTATTTGACAAGCAGCATGTTTGTCATGCCCAATAAATACTTTTTATTGATGTTTTACAGATATAGTGAGATTCTATTTCGAATAATGATACTGTTTGTAAGTATCAATTTATATGCAAACAATTCAGATCATTTTGAAAAAGCACTGACCCTTTATTATGAATATAATTATCAAGGTTCCTTAAATCTTTTAAACAACTTGCTAAAAGATACCACCTCTAAATCAGGGCAGTTTCCAAGAAGTAAAATACATAATCTGCAAGGAATAATTTATGAAAATTTAGGAGAATATCAAAACTCTTTAGAACATTATAACAAAGCACTGTATTTTGGCACATTGGAAACTGAGAAAAGATTGACGGCCATTATTTATCTTAATATGGCATATCTTTATAGGAAAATGGGGGACTACACCCTTTCCATTGAATACAATAAAAAGGCCCTCTCATTTTTGAATAAAAACATAAAAGACTATTATTTTCTATATTATGTAATAATGCATAATATAGGAGACACCTATTACAATAGTAACCAATATGAACAAGCGTTGGAATATTTCAAATTAGCTGTAGATATAGCAAGCCACCATAAACTTAAAGGACTTGAAGACACCTTCAACAGTATTGCTTTGATTTACAGAAACAGGGGGCAATTTAAAGAAGCAAATTCGTTCCTTTTAAAAGGGATACGTGTAAGTGAAAATGATAATGGCACAACCAGCTTGAAGACAGCATTTTTATACATGTATTATGGCAAACTGCTGGTGAAGTACAATTATAATAACAAAGGCTTTGTGTACTATAACAAAGCTTACAAAATATATTCAGATAAAGTAGGGGAAAACCATCCGGCAATTTCTGAACTTTTTGATCTTTATGGTCAATATTATCAAAAATTGAATGATTTTAATAATTCTTTGAAGTATTTCCAAAAGTCATTGATAGCAAAGATCACCGAATTCAATGATACATCTGTAGTAATCAATCCATCAATTAAAATATCAATATCTGACATCCAACTATTAGACATTTTAAAAAACAAAGCATACGCATTGGCACAAGCCTCTAAATTTAAAAATGACACAAGTTTATATAAACCTGCTTTAAACACCTATGAACTTACCATACAAGTAATAGAAAACCTGCGTGCCGGATACCTTACCGAGCAAAGCCGTCTGGACCTGAACAACCGGGAAAAAGAAACCTTTGTTGAACTGGTCAACACGTGTTACGATTATTACAAGATAACCGGTGACAATACGTACATGCAGCTTGCTTTCATTTACTCCGAAAAATCAAAATACGCCAGCATGCAGCAGGCCATGAACGAGCTACAAGCTTTAAAAGCAGCCGGTATACCAGCTGGGTTAATTGAAAAGGAGTCGGTACTGAGAGGGAAAATCGGTGCATTTCGCAAGCAGATACTGGATATTTCAAGTGAAGAAAGACCTGACACGGCATTGCTGGCCAACGTAAACAACATGCTTTTTACCGCACTAAGGGAAAAAGAGCATCTGGTTAAACAACTGGAAAAGGAATACCCGGTTTATCAACACCTGAAATATACCATGGGAGAGATATCACTTGAAATGGTAAGAAATAAACTTGGTAAGAAAGAAGCCCTGGTGGAATTCTTTTTTGCCGACTCGGTATTGTATACTTTTCTACTTACAAAAAACAACAGCAAACTGTACCGTCAACCGGCAGACAGCATATTTTACGCGAATGCCATTCATTTCAAGAATATGTTGCACGCCTATTACGAATACGACTTTGACTTGTTTTGCCAGTCGTCCCATTATCTTTACTCCCGGCTTATTGCACCCCTGTACCCTGATATCACCGGGAAAGACCTGATTATAGTACCTGATGGCATTTTATCCTATTGTTCGTTTGATGCCATGACAACCTCACCGATACACTTTAATGGTGTTGTTGACTATTCCCGCTACCCTTATCTTTTATATAAACATTCCATTAGTTACAGCCTGTCGGCCTCAATGCTAATCAAGCCGGAAAAAACAAAACAGAAATGGCACAACAATTTTACCGGCTTTGCACCTGATTATACCGGGCACCGGGATTCGCTGGATGTGTTGCCGGATATTGCCCAAATTATATCAAGGTATGCGCAATGGATGGGAGGAAAAACATTCACCGGAACTATGGCCACGGAATCAAGTTTCAAAGGCATGGCCCCCGGCAATGATATTATACATTTGGTAACACATGGGAGCAGCGATACGCTTAACCCGTTGAGTTCAAAATTGTATTTCGATTACCGGGGCGACAGCCTGAATGACGGCTATCTTTATCTGTATGAAGCCTATAACCTGGACCTGAAATCGAACTTTATTGTCCTGCCGGCCTGTTATTCAGGGTACGGCAAACTAAACCCGGGCGAAGGTGTTGAAAGTTTTGCACAGGGCTTGCAACGGTCAGGCAATTGTCCATCCATGCTTATATCATTATGGACCGCAGAACACTTCACCACGACAGAGATCATGGACTATTTTTATTCCCGGCTGTTAAAGGGCATGAAAAAAGACCGGGCACTACAAAAAGCTAAAATAAAATACATAAAACAGAGCGACCCGGTTTATGCACACCCGCGGTTTTGGGCAACCCTGGTTATCGTAGGGGAAAATGATGCGTTATACGTGCATATTTTCTGGAAAGTGTTTGGAGTGGTATTGACCCTGTCAATTCCTGTGTTTATCGTTGTTAAGAATATCAAAAGGAAAAAGGGTCCTTTATAAATTCAGGATAATTTTAAAATTGCATGATTGTTACGCCAAGTTACGCGAAGTTACCCGCAAAGTTGCGCTGAGATTCTCTCTGCGATCCATTGCGGTTCTTGGCGAAACTCTGCGTTATAGCCAATATTCTAAAGATTATTTACAAAACGTTTTATCCCATTCTTTAAAAGTGGTACATTGAAGTTTATCAATAGTCCTAACTTGTATCCCCCAAGTTTTAGGTAGGTTAGTATTTGTGCTTCGTGCACATCTATTATTGCATCTACTGTTTTTACTTCTATTACAACTTTGTT
>JBNLCS010000754.1:0-5011 GCA_050303935.1 Bacteroidales bacterium | reverse complement strand
AGCTTGTTCTGAATTAACCTGATCCTTAAATTTTACAAAAATTTCAAAACTCCATTCACTCCAATCGTTTACTGAATTCCAATTGTTGTCGGTCATTGTTTTAAATGACAGCAGACAATCTGACGAAAAGCTTGAGTTATTGGGAAAATCTTCCATAACCCCTGTGACAGTATATTCAGAGTTATTGATTAATATTTTTTTGCCAATTGGATTTAAAGTATCAAATAACTTTTGAGCCATGGAGGTTGTTAATACTGCTGAAAAAGAATTCTCCAGGGCCCTTTTAGGGTCTCCCTCGATTAAGGGAAATGAGAAAACGTTGAAAAAGTCTTTATCTGCAAAAATATTTTGAGAAGATAATCCTTGTGCTTCATTTGCCTCACCTGCCTTTTTAATCCTTCCCCAATCAAAGTCCATTCTAACCACATTTTCAATATTTTCAATGTTTTCAGCTATTTTATCGCCCAATGGACCTGGTAAGTGACTACCAAATTGTAATGTTTCAATGTGATAAACCTTATCCTTGTTTACATGGAATTTATCATAACTTTTTTCAAAACTTACAAATAAGGCGATGATTATAATACCAACAAAAGATATTATAAGACTTACAACAGAAAGTGTTGAAGAGGTTTTGTATTTATAAATTGATTTTAAAATGATTTTTATGTTTCTCATTGAAGTTTTTTAAAAGTAATGATTTATTAAATGTTGAAAGTTACTGAATCAAACCATCAACAATATTGATAATACGTTTACCATATTTAGCAAATTCATTGTTATGGGTTACTTGTATAATGGTCATACCTTCTTCATTTAGCTTTTTAAGCAGTTCCATTATAACTTTTCCCTGATCGGTATGTAAATTGCCTGTTGGTTCATCGGCCAGCAGGAGTTTTGGTTTTCCTACAATGGCCCTGGCTATACCTACCATTTGCTGCTGACCACCTGATAACTGACTGGGGAAAAGGTCTTTTTTAGCAACAATGTTAAACCTGTCGAGCATATCGGCTACCATGGCTTTTCGTTCTTTGTTTTTCACGCCTTTATAAATCAAGGGTGTTTCAATGTTTTCGTAAACAGTAAGTTCATCAATCAGGTGATATGCCTGAAAAATAAAACCAATATAATTACGGTGATATTCAGTCTTTTTTTTCTCTTTAATGTTATGTACAGGATTTTCAAGAAATAAATACTCCCCCTCATTTGGTTCATCCAATAATCCGATAATGTTTAATAACGTGGATTTACCAGCGCCGCTTGGCCCCATTATTGAAATAAATTCACCTTCTTTAATCTCCAGGTCTATGTCTTTTAATACAAAGGTACGTTGAAACTTATTGTCGTAGTACTTGTAAATGTTTTTTAAATTGATCATAATCTTATTATTTTATTATAATGTGATTAACCAAGTAATATGCCATAATATGTAAACTACTGTAAGACAAAACAATCTATTGTTTTAAGAATATTGTTTGTCAAAATATTTTACATGTATATGTACAAAAAATGTACACGAAAATTAGTGTATAAATTTATATTTTTAAAATATGGAACAAAAGATTATACCTAAAATCGTGCCTGCAGAAATATGTGATTGTAAAATGTTAACAGAAATTGCTTTCAAATCAAAAAAACACTGGAATTATCCGGAGGAATATTATAAAATATGGGAAGATGAACTAACAATAACTGAAGGGTATATTTTAAAAAACATTGTTTTTAAAGCAGGTGTTAATTTAAATACTATCGGGTTTTATTCAATTGTACATAATGAAGAAGGTTTCTATTCAGGAAATGTTTTTGTACAGGCTGGTTATTGGTTGGAACATATTTTTATTCATCCTGATTATTTAAGAAAAGGAATTGGTACCATATTGCTAAAACATGCAATATCATATTGCATTGAAAAGGACATTCATAAATTACTTGTGTTTTCTGATCCAAATGCAAAAGGTTTTTATGAAAAAAACGGAGCTGTTTTTTTGTGTAATTCCAATTCATCTATTCCAAACAGGAATGTACCGGTTTTTACGTTTTATACAAAGAAAATCCCCGGCGAAAATTCCGGGGATATAATTTAGCTACTTTACAAATATACACTACTAAAAAGAAACTTAAAATAATTACTGTTTTACAAACATTGTTTTTTCGTTCTTACCATCAAAATCAAGGCTTACAATATACATGCCCTTTTCAATATTTTCAATTTCAATGTTGTGTACCAGTTCACCACTATTATGTTTACCCAAATATTCGTGGTAAATATGTTGTCCTTGTATGTTAAAAACCGAAACGTTTACATCTGATGACGCATTTAACATAGCTTTCACGGTTATAATATTACCACGTAATGGATTTGGATAAACAGCTACGTTTGTTTCAACATTAACTTCTTCATTTTCTTGGGCACTACTCAATCTGGTAAACAAAAAGGTCTGGTTTGCCCCACCCCAGCAGTCCCATTGATTAACATTGGCACCGTTTGAAGTTGATTGACTTGCAATGTCCAGGCATTTGTTACTATGTCGCGGCCTGATCTGGAACCCGGACCCGGATGGGACCAGTTGAAATTGTTGGTTTGTTCCACCAGCAAATGACCAGGTCATAACATTCGCACCGTTGGCTGTTGACCAACTGTCAACATCCATTGATTGCCCCGGGGCACCAACTGACCTGATGTAATAGTATCCATCACCATTGTATTGCAGATCCCAACGTTGGAAGTTACCACCCCAATATGACCATTGACAAATGTTTGTGCCGTTTGATGTTCCGAAATTATATACTTCAACAGCCTGGTTTGGAGCATGAGAAGGACTTATCCTGTAAACCCCGTTATCAAGGGGGCTGTCATCACGTTCCCAGGCCCTTACCCAGTCGCAATCATAATAACATGGGAATTGTGCCCCGGCAGGAGGGGCTCCCGCCCATCCACCAACAGCAAGGTTAATCAAGATATATTGCCATACCGCCTGAGCAGGTTCAGGTCGGTTGTATGAAGCTATCCGTTGACCGTCAAAATAAAAGTTCATATAACTTGGGCCCCATTCAACACCATAGATATGGTATCCGGCCGACTTATCTGGTCCCGAATGTGTTCCGCCAAATGAAGATTCCCCGCCAGAAGGGTTGGTATAATGCATGTAGTAGTGGTGAACGTTTCTTTCATGCGGCACTTCAAGTATGTCAATTTCAGGTGGCCATCCTGCACCAAGTGTCCAAAAAGCAGGCCATGTACCCAATGTTGCAGGCATTTTGAAACGTCCTTCAATGAAACCTTCATCCATGTGAAACTTGTTGTACGTTGTAATAATACCGGAAGTATAATCATAACCGGAAGTTGACTCAGGATGTTTTTGATCGGTTGCTGTGATTCTCAGGTACCCGTTTTGCACAGTAACCTGCTCAGCAACACACCACGCTTCATGATTATGAGTATGTCCATTTCCCCATGGATAATTGTAGCTCCATTTACTTAAATCAAGTGAGCTACCGTTAAAATTGTCTTCAAAAATTAAACTCCATCCTCCCGATTGTCCCGTAGGCTGGGAAAAAAGGGCTGGAGATAACAATAATAATAATGCATAAGTAAGTTTTTTCATAAAATTTAATTTGTTAGTGAATTAATAATAAAATGTTTAATTAGCAGTGCATTACATTTAATAGTTAGATTTTACAACGATTAATTTAGTATAAATGAAGGAAACAAGGGAGGTTTATTGGTTTATTTTCAGGGTTAATTATGCCATTTATTTTTTGCTGAAAAATAAAAAACAGTGGTTATAGGCTCATTGTTTTTCGCAATGTGTTGTATATAAACATATTACTATTTATTGTTTTGTGCATTATTTATAGTTTGCCTGAATACTTATCTTTTAATAATTAATTTCCCTGAACATAAAAAAAGATCATTTTCATAAAGGCTTAAAATATAAACCCCATTATCTGATAATGGTATTTTAAATTCATGAATATTTTCTTCAAATTTCTTTGACCAAATTATTTTTCCTATGCTATTGCTGATTATAATTTTTTTGTTTAACAAAGTAGTATTCGGTAAATAGAGAACCGGATAACCATTAGAGGGATTCGGCATTATATTTATTTCGTATAAAGATTCTTTTGTCTTTTCTTTTATTTCCGTTGTTTGTTTACTATTAAATATTGAAATGTGCTGACCTTGAGGAATTAAATTTAATGCGATGTAATTTATTGATAATGTTTTAACTACTGGTGCGAAAAAAGTGTCGTTATTTAATTTTATTAGTACAGTGTCTTTGCTCCATTTTTCAGGAATTGATACGTGAACAGTTAGTTCCATATTAAAAATAGAATCATTCAGTTCATCATCGAGAATAAAAGAATAATGGTCATCTCCAGTTTCCGTTAATTCTATCTTTAAAGCATTTCTTTGCTGTATGTATTTATAAATATTTTCATGGGTGTCTATCCAAACATCGTTTTCCAGGGCCCCATTTATGGTGGTCTTCAAATTATCAAAACTATACGTGTATATTAATGAATTTTCATCGAATTCATCATCCGTAATATTATGATACATTAATGGCAGATAGTAACCAAATCTGGCAGCAATTGAAATACGGTCAACAACATAATATGGGCTGCGAGTGCTTACCACCGGATATGAGTACAACGTATAAAAATTTAAAGGAGTAGCCAGGTTAAAACCATACTGACTGCTTCTTGCAGATTTAAAATAGTGAGAAATTTGTTTAATGTTGGTATAACTAAAATTACCGTATGGAATAGATAAAGTTAAGGTTTGCTGGTTAAAATGTTTGTCCAGAATTTGTTTCCCAATTGATAAAATAAAATCAATTGAATCGTTCCTGTTTTGTTGTGATAACTGGCCAAGATAAGCATGGTTAAATGTATGGGAGGCTATTTCGTGCCCTTTTTTCTTGAATGCTTCAATTTCATTAAATGTTGCCCTATTTTTATTATTGATTAAAATAGTATCTGAAAAAATATAAAAAGTACCATTTAA
>JBNLCS010000753.1:0-4025 GCA_050303935.1 Bacteroidales bacterium | reverse complement strand
ATGATGATATCTCACAGTTAAACCTAAACGAAATATTTTCTTTTAACCTGAATGATATAGGGGAATTGATTAAGAACCCGGACAAATCGGTTTCAATTGAAACGATCATTAAATTAAAAGATAACAAAAACAAAGAAGTTGTTATATCAATATCCAGGATAAATCAAGACAATAAAACTGGTTTTATAATTATTGTAAAAGATGTTTCCAAACAAAAGAAATATGAAATTGAACAGAGCCGGTTGTCCTATGAATTACAAGCTTCTTTACTTTTGATGAACCAGCCTGTGAAACATTTTATTTCGGAAATCTTTAAAATTGAGGCCGACAAAACGGTTTTTGATGCTGCAGGTTATATGAGCCGCAAAAATCTTGATATTCTTTTTGTAGTGATCCAGGATAAAATTATTGGGGTTATTAATAGCAGTGATATTAGTAAAAGACTGGTGGCTGTGAAGAAAGATTATACAGCAACGGTAGCTGAAATAATGACTTCCCCGGTAGTTGCAATTGAAGAAGAGGCTTTATTATTTGAAGTGGTGGCTGTATGCAAAAATAAAAATGTTTCACATGTGGCCGTGAAAGACAATCAGGATTCTATAATCGGGTGCCTGGGGTTCCGGGAGGTCCTTGCCATGCAATATAACTCAACAGGATATATTATCCATGAAATTGAAAAAGCTGAGGTGTTTGACGATTTGAAAAAGGTATACGACAGGATACCGGTACTTATAAATTCATTAGTTGAAAGTGGGGATAAGGCACAAATTGTTACAAGGGTGATTACATCCATTAACGATGCGGCTACAAAAAGAATTATTGAAATGGCCATGGAAAAAACAGGTACCCCACCTTGTTCGTTCTCCTTTATTGTTATGGGGAGTGAAGGCAGAATGGAACAAACGTTGAAAACCGATCAGGATAATGCGATTATTTATGATGATGCACAAAGTAATAATAAAAATACTGAAAACTATTTTCACGAATTAGGAGTTTATATTTGCGACCATTTACATATGATTGGCTTAAGCTATTGTAAAGGCAATATAATGGCAAAAAATGAAAAATGGGCACAACCATTATCTATCTGGAAGGACTATTTTAAAAATTGGATTTTAAATGGCACGCCACAGGACGTCTTAGATTCATCTATCTTTTTTGATTTTAGAAATGTATATGGGGAAATGGACCTGGCGGCTAAATTAAGGGAATATATAAATGACATAATTTCAGATAAAGCAGTATACTTATATCATTCGGCACAAAGTGTTATAAGGTATAAGCCCCCTGTAAGTACGTTTGGGAATATCATTGGTGATAAAGAGGGCAGGGAGGTAAAATCTGTTGATCTTAAAAAAATATTATTACCTGTCATTTCCTTTGTACGGATTTATGCGCTAAAACATCTTGGTAATGAAACTAATACCGTGCAACGAACGGAAGAACTGTTAAAGAAAAATGTAATTAACCAGGCAATATATAACAACATAATTCTTTCGTACAACTTCCTTATGATGTTACGTTTCAGGTCGCAAGTGAAAAATATTCTTTTAAATAATGAACCTTCCAATAGTATAGTCCTTGATGAATTATCAGACATTGAAAAAACGACCTTAAAAAAAGTGCTTTCTGAAGTTTCTATGTTACAAAGCCAGCTTAGTTTTGATTTTAAAGGAGGGTTTTAGTACCGTAAATATTGATTTTGCGTTTTTTAAACAGAAAATTCACAATTCTGTTTCTTGTGCTTTTTCATAATTGGTTAGTGTATTCAATTGTCTGTTTAATTCTAATCTGATGTAAAATTTACTTTATAAATTGCTTCTTTTTTTTGTGAATTACGGAAAATTGTATCAATAATTAGGTTTGTATTATAAATTTCCCTGACTTGGTTAAAAATAATTTGTCTGTTTTGTTTGTGGTCATTCCCCATGTAGATTAGCGCCCCGTTTTGTGATTTATCTCTTACCTCCATTGTGTCGAGAGGGGTATACCAATGCATAAATTTTTTGTAGTAGTTGTCAAAAATTATTGAGTTGGGGTATTGTTGAATTAAAGCCGGGATATAATCATTCCTGTGCTTGCCAGCCCATAGGAAACCAAAATAAATAGCCGGTTCAACACAGGCATCCCCATATAGCTCCATGTTTATAAAGCATGGGATATTTTTTGGTTGTGAATCAAATACAGTTCTGGTTTTATTTAAAACCTGAACAGACTTATCATATGAATTAACTTTTCTCGAATATGTTTTAAAAACATTAACAACTATAACAATTATTAATATGGATAAGCCAATAGTAGTGATACCATTTTGTTGTTTTTTTAACCACAACTTTGTAACTATATAAAGTATTAAAAACGCCTGAAAAAACATGATTGCATTTATCGGTACAATATAATGTGCATGGAAATGTTTGGAGGTCATTAATACTATGATCAGCATCGATATAAATGATGAAAACATCATTTTATAAACAATTTTACAGGGGGTGCAAAATTTTTTTCTGAATAATAATAAAATAATAATTAAGATTAAGGTGATTACCTGAATTATAAATAACATTTTATTGCCTTCAAACAGCAGGTTTAGGTTTTCAGTAATCGTTGTCCAGCTTGAAAAACCTTTTTCCCCTTGCCCGTAAATTCCCTGGTGAATAAATAAATTACGTATCCATCGGTAGAATTTTTTGTAGCGTACCATTACTGGTATGGCGATAATGAGAAAAGATATTACAAAAAAAAGTAAATATTTTAGTTTTTCTTTCCTATTTAAAATTATTAGCGGAACAAGCAAAAAAGGTGCAAAAACTATTTTTACTGCTACTCCAAAACTAGTAACCAACGAAAATAATAATGTGTATCTGTTTTCATGAAACCTATAGTTTTTACGGTAAAGATACATGAACAATATTATAACAAACATTATAACAGAAAATAACTGTAAAGTTTCGGGGATAATCCTTCCCTTTTGCATAAGGTTTTGAAAAGCAGAAAAAGGCAGGAACTGAAAGATAATTGCCAAGGTCAATCCTTTGGCTTTCTGTATAATTATACCCAAGAATAAAATAGAAAAACCATTAAGAAAAATGATTGAAAAATAGACTGATCGTAGGTAAGCTTCCGGGTTACTTACCACATTTTCAATTATTGATTTGTCCATATGGAACAATTGGCGTACCCATATGTTTATGGCAACAATGTATTGAAGGGGAGTGCCTGGATGGTCTATGTGGCCAAGATTAAAACGAAATCTTGAAATATTTAATCCATTAAAAAGATATGCATATTCCGAATCAATGCTTGTTAGGTAAAATGGATACCCGGGAATCCAAAAAAGAAATATATATATTATAGGAAGAAAGAGTAATAGAAACGAATATCTATTGGGGGTTCCCGGAAATTTTAGTACCATTCATTCAAAATTTTATCCATTTATTTTTGCCGGTAAATATATATATTTTGTAAAAATATCGGGAACATTTTTAATTCTCACGGTCTGGATATTAAAACATGCTAGTTCAAATATTAAATATTAATGCCATGAGAAAAATAATTGCAGTAGCTTTTATCGTTTGTTTTAGTCCATCGTTATTTGCATATAACAAGTTAAATGTTATCGATCCGCATGGATGGTACTATGAAGATGGAAAAATAAGTGAAGCCTGTTTAACAGTTACCCCTAAAGGTCTTTTTTTTAGATATGACCTGGAACTTAAACTGTGTGCCATGTACAATAATTATGAAGGGAATCAGCTTGAGATAGAATATTTTTTTGATCTTCCGGAAGGTTCCATGATAATTGAATCTTATTTATGGGTTGGCGACACCCTGGTAAGGGCTGATTTACGTGACAGCTGGAGTGCAAACCAGATCTATGAGTCTATTGTTCAAAGAAGACGCGATCCGTCAATCCTTAAAAAAACAGGGACCAATGATTATGAACTGAAAGTGTATCCTATGACCTATGGCGAGTGCCGAAAGGTTGTCATATCCTATTATACTCCCGCAAAAATTTCCCAAAATGA
>JBNLCS010000752.1:0-4413 GCA_050303935.1 Bacteroidales bacterium | reverse complement strand
TGGTTGTTTCATTAAGAACTATTATTTACCCCGATGGTTCTTTTGAACAAATAGTCACTTCTGAAAAAAGAAAATTTGATATAGAAGGGTTACCTGTAAAAGTGGATTCAACCTGGCAGGAAAGTTTAAGGGTAGATACCGTGGGAGAAAAAATAGACTCGTTTTTAATCTTTTCAAAAAAGTTTGCCGATCTGTATGAACTGAAGAAATCTAAAATGGATTCAGGGTCGATATTCAGTAGTATTGACAAAGATATTGTATTTAAAAAAAGGTTTTTATGGTTTTTCACCATATACAAATACAAAGAAACATTTCATAAAATGATGGAAGGGGAGGCTATTACAGATTTACTCACAGAACAAGAAATAGAAGCATTACAGGATGAAGATAATGATAGTTTGCCTCTTTTTAAGAATATGCGTGATGATGAAATAAAAAAATATACCGAAAGTATTGAAGAAAAATATAATTATTGGATGAATGGGGTTTTTTGCGATAATATAATACGTGATATAAAAAATAAATATGCTTCACTGGATAGTTATGAAAAAACTCTAAAAAAATTAGAAATGCTTAAAGACACGATATCTAAATCGGTTGATTTTTTTGATTTGCTTGATGAAGAAAATGAAGAATTTCTAAAAAATATTGATACTGTGTTAAGCGCTGATAAAAGTTTGTATATTGACACGATGGATTATTCATTTTTAGGGACATACAGGTACTATCAACAGATAATTTTTTCGTATGCTTTTGGATACAAATGTGAATATCAATTTGACATGCCTGGCCAGATAATAAATACAAACGCAGATTCTGTAGCAGGCCCTACAGTATTTTTTGATGTTATATGGGACCGGTTTTTTACTACCGATTTTGAAATGAAAGTTAAATCCAAGGTAAAAAATGTATGGACCTATTATGTTTCAGGTGCCATAATTTTGTTGGCGTTTTTTGCGTTAATTGCCAAAATAATTAGGAAGAAAATAAGAGATTGATTTTATTCGTGAGACTCAAATTTTATAAGCACAGCGCAATGAAATTTGTAAATAGAACGAACTAAGCGAAGCGTTCTCATGAACAAAGTGAGTAATCCCGATAGCGGAGCGTATCGGGATAAATGAGTCTAATACTCCGATGCTTGCATCGAAAATAAATAAATAAATTCCTATATGGTTACCTCGACAGTTTGCTGCGAGGTAGTTCATTTGTCCATCCACTTTTTAAATTGTTTTGTCTTTTCTCGGCTAACAATTATTTCATCACCGTTCCAGCTTGAAAGTTCAATTTTTAACCGGCTTGCTGAATAGTGGATAATATCAGTTATGGATAGGAAATTTATCAGAAAATTTCGGTTGATCCTGAAAAACTGATCAGGATCCACTAATTCTTCCAGCTTTTCCAATGAATAATCAATGTCATAATGTTTTCCATGTTGGGTACATAAAAATGCATTTCTATTGGTAATATAGAAACAAGTTATGTCACTGGTTGCTATTGATTTATATTTTAAACCAACTTTTATGAAAAATCTTTTTTTGTATTGTTTTGGTAACAAGGCTTCAAAAATATCAGGAGAAAAAAACGTTGATGAATGTTGATGATATTGAGAAAATTTTGTGAGGGCCTTTTGCAAATCTAAAAATTGTATTGGTTTTAATAAGTAGTCAACACTGTTTACTTTGAAAGCTTTTATGGCATATTGATTATAAGCGGTAGTAAAAACAACAGGTGTTTCAATTTTAATTGATTCAAATATTTCAAAACAAGTGCCATCGTCAAGTTGGATGTCCATAAAAATAAGATCGGCATTAATATCAGCAGCTAGATAATTAACAGATGCTTCAACAGATTGGAGCCTGGCCAAAATGTTAATTTCTGGTTCAATTTGTTGAAGCATCTTTTCAAGTTTTATGGCAGCGGGCTGCTCATCTTCTATAATAATTACTTTCATTTAAATTTCATTTAAAGGAATTGTTACTTTAAACTGGTGTTTGGTTTTTTCAATTATTATTTCTTTACCTGTCTCCAGTTTTACCCTTTCTTTTAGGTTTTCCAAACCAGTCCCTCCGTTTCCATTCACGCTATTTTTTTCCTGTAAGTTATTTTCAACGGTAATCTGTTTGTCTTCCCGGTAAATTTTAATGTGCAAAGGCTGGTCTTTTGTATTAATATTATGTTTGAATGCATTTTCAATCAATGTTTGTAAAGATACAGGTAAGATTTGGTACTTGTCAGCGTTACGAACGTCAATATCCAAAATAATTTTCCCCTCGTCACGTATTGACTGCAAATCGAAGTATTGCCGGACAAATGTTAATTCTTCAGATAATGATATTAACGATGTGTTTTCATTATCAACAATATACCGGTATATACCTGCCAGTTTATCTGTAAATTGTTCGGCAGCCTCCGGGTTGCTGGTTATTAATGATGATAAGGTGTTTAAACTGTTAAACAAAAAGTGTGGGCTAACCTGGCTTTTAAGTGTTTTATATTGGTATTTTAGTTTTTCTTCTTCCAGTTTTTGTTGTTTTTTAACAGCGTTTTGCCACATGATAAAAAAGATGATCATTGTACCCACGATCATCCATTTGAACATTCCATTGTGCACACCTTTTAGTTCATAGGCAAACAGGTTATGTATAAATTGGGAAAGATCATGACCTTGTATGATATACCATACAAATACCCCTGTGCTGATGCACAGGTATGCTAAAATAAGTGATATTCCGTAGAATAGTATCATTGCCGGAATAAGCCTGCGGAACGTTTGCCGTGGGTTGAGCTTGTCAAAATATTTTAAAAAATATGACATTAGAAACATAAGCAGAATGCACAAAGTAAATAAAATAAAAGTAACAAGGTATGTTTCAGGGACAATGGCTTTACCGGTTTGTTCCATTTTCATTTTCATAGCAATGACAACGGATGCAATAAATGAAAATACAAGCCCAACTATAAATTCTCTTAATTTTTGTTTTTTTGTTTTCATAAAGCTGCAATTTAGTGAATAAATTAAATTTGTCTGGTTAAAAGTAAATAGGGCAGGGGAGGAGGAGGAATAAAAAACTACGAATAGCAAGTATTTGGCTACGAACGGTAATGTTATAAGACACCGTCATTGCGAGCGCAGCGAAGCAATCTGCCGAAATAAGGCAGATTGCTTCGGCCAGGGTCTCGCAATGACGGCGTGTTCTTAAAAACGTGCTCTGTAATATCTATACATTGTACTTTCGTATTAACACACACCCATTTTTCGGTTAATAACTTGGGGAAAACTCTTAGGTTCGATATGAAGTTTTATTTTTCAAGTTTTCGGAAATTTACATTTTAACTTTTAATCGAACTGTATTTTCTTTAAATTCTTTTATTTTATTTCCATATATTTTATAAGTAAGTGTAACTAAAAAACAAATACTTATAATCATTGATGGAATATACAAAAATAATATTATCAGATCTACTTTAATTATTTGTTTAATTAAGATTCGACTAAATAAATTAATGATAATATGTAAAATAATCGGTACAGTTAATGATTTCGTTTTTTGATAAGATATACAGAAAACCAAACCGTAAATAAACTTAACTATTATTTGTCCCGAAAAGTCGAAATGAATCAATGCAAAAAGAATACTTGAAATGATTATTGCAAATCTAATATTAAAGTGTCTTTTTAAATAATTAAATACAATTCCTCGATAGACAAACTCTTCAATGATAGGGCCTGTCAAGACTATTCCAATTGAATTTAAAATAAAAAACAAATCAAGTTTTTCAATTTTAGGAAGAAAAATAATTAATTCTCTTTTAGTAAGATTTTTTATATATAGTAATGGTTGAGATAAAATTGGATTGAAAAGGAAAATTATAATACCAATAATTAAAGAAAATATAAATACTTTAAAGCTATACGATTTAATTTCCTTTAAAAGTGCTATTTCAAATTTTTTAGAAAAAATAATAATTACAGGTATTAATGCTAAATGCCATAATTTTAAAATAAAAATTGAGCTCGGCAAACTATCAAATCCAAAACATTGGGGCAAATAACCAAATAAAAAATTATATACAACTCCAGCTACTTCATAAAATACTATTAGTAAAATAACATTTAGAAGTATTTTAATTTTATTTTTTTCTAATCTATACCTGTTTAAATTAATCACTGTACCAATTTTAAAATCGTCCTGAAAATATTGTTGCAATAACGGTTTGCCGGAATGAAACGTTGCACATTTCTAAGCACTTTTGTATCAGACCGTTGCTTCCGCTGATTAAATGTTATGTCGTTTAAATTTAGCACAATCCGCACAATGTTTTATGACCGGCTGTTGAACTAAACCCGCAAAGCGGGAGCTTAGGGCTAAAGTACATAATTTAAGCAAAAAATGGCCATATTCTGCTGTA
>JBNLCS010000751.1:0-4421 GCA_050303935.1 Bacteroidales bacterium | reverse complement strand
TTTAGTGTCTTTACTTGTTTCTTTTTTTGCTGTTGTTGGTTTTGATTTTTTATTTTCAAGTGCCTTTGTTTTTGAAGCAATATTTTCCTTTTTTGATGCAGCACCGGATACTATCTCATCCTTTTTTCCTTGTTCCTGATTTTTAGTCTTAGCTAAAGATGTTGCGGCTGGATTATCTTTCTTTTTTGCCTTTCTTCTTACCCCATAAGACTTATTTGTAATTTTTCCCCTTCTGGTTTTTTTATCTCCTTTACCCATAATATAATTTATTTAGTTAAAAGTTAACAATTCCAAAAAAGGCCAAAAACACTAAACTTCCACGCCTAATATTTGACGTATAAAAAATCCTATTCCAAAAGAAATTGCTGCCACACCTAAACTAATTATCAACATTTCAAAAAATCTTTTCTTGAAGTTATAGTCCTTGGCTACTGCAATATAATAATTAAAAAACAAAATAATAAATATAGCAATAAGTAAGGTTAATCCTAAACATAGCAAATAGTGAGTAAAAATAAGATACGGTGCAATTAATAAAATTACGGTCAAAATATAAGCTATTCCTGTGTATAACGAAGAGGTGAATGCTGACTCACTTTTACCCTCTGATTTATTTGAAAGATATTCAGATGCAGCCATTGAAAAAGACGCTGCTATACCCGTAATTAGCCCTGCCACCGCCACTATATGTGTATCCTGCAAAGCAAAAGACAAACCAGCAAGGGCACCTGTTAGCTCTACTAATGCATCATTTAATCCCAACACAATTGATCCGACATAATTCAACCTTTTTTCATCTAACATACCAAGTAATTCCTGTTCATGCCTTTCTTCATCGTCTACAACTTGTTGGGCCCCACTAATTTTTTCAGCTAATACTTTATATACTTCCTGGGCTTTTTCTTCTCCTTTCTCCATTAATTTAACAGCAAAAGTAAACCCCAGAAACCTTGCAATCCAATAATACATGAAGATTTTCCAACGATTTGGTTTTACATTTTTATTTGTAAATTCTTTCCAGAATTCAAAATGCTCCTTTTCGTTATCCGCTATTTTGTTTAATACTTCACTATTATTTTTTTCACGTACCTTTTTTGCCAGTTTTTTATATATATAGTATTCTGTTATCTCATTTTTTTGCGCAATTTCAAGCTTCTTAATAATATCTTTATCTAGTTTGGCATTCATAACACTGAAAAATTTATAACAATACCATATGGTCTTGATCGGTTATAGTTTCACAATAATGACACTTCAAAGTAACATCTTTTTTTGAAAGAATTTTAAATTTTGAATTTACTTTTTCATTATTGGTTATACATTTCGGGTTTACACATTTAATAAGCCCATCGATGAAATCAGGTACCTGTACAACTGTTTTTTCCACCACATTATAATCCCTGATAACATTTAATTTAGCATCGGGTGCTATAAGGGCAATTTTATTAATATCATCATTTTTAAAAGTTTTATCTGCAATCTTAATTATTGCTTTTCTCCCTAGTCGTTTGCTTTCTAGGTTTGTCCCAAAAGTGATAAAAGTATCAATATTATCCAACCGTAACATATCGATCACTTTAAACAGGTTTTTAGCAGGAATATGGTCAATTACGGTTCCATTTTTTATGGCACTAACTTTTAAATGTTTTCCTTCTTTCATACGTATAAACTTGATTTAAAGTATTGTTTTTAAATTATATCCTTTTGCAGAAGGATTATGTTTCGTATCAAATCCCTTTATAGCCTGCTCCGATTCATCGGAGAGGGTATCATTCGTTTAAAAATATATACGTGTTTTATTTTTGATCATCTCATTTTGTAAACTGAAAGCCACACCGCTTCCTGGTTTGTTTCATTTTCTATACCATTATACTAATCCTAATACTGAACTAATAATAGCCTGACGGGTATACACTCCATTCAGGGCTTGTTCAAAATAGTATGCTTTTTTGTTATCATCAATCTCCGTATCAATTTCATTTACCCTTGGTAAGGGGTGCATAATACGCATGTTGTCCTTCGTATTTTCAATCATATTATTTTTCAGCACATATGCATTTTTAGTCCGTTCATATTCAATCGGGTCTGAAAATCTTTCTTTTTGTACCCTGGTCATATAGATTATATCGGCATCATCAATCTGATCAGTAAGATTAACATATTCAAAATACTTTAACCCTACTTTTTGTAAATGCAACTTATACATTTTAGGCATTTGCAATTCATCCGGTGAGATAAAATGAAACGCTGTTTTAAACCTTGACATTGCCATAAGCAATGAATGCACCGTTCGCCCATACTTAAGGTCACCAACCATAAACAGGTTTATTCCATCTAACGTTCCTTGTGTTTTATTTATTGAATACAAATCAAGCAATGTTTGCGTAGGATGTTGGTTGGCCCCATCTCCAGCATTGATTACCGGCACACTAGCTATTTCACTTGCATATCGTGCACTTCCTTCAAGTGGGTGTCGCATAACAATCAGATCGCAGTAATTGCTCACCATTTTTATGGTATCTTTTAAAGACTCGCCTTTTGTTACGCTGGATGAAGAAGCATCAGAGAATCCAATAACACGCCCCCCCAGTTTGTTTATAGCACTTTCGAAACTTAACCGTGTACGCGTAGACGGCTCAAAAAACAACGTGGCCACAACCCTCCCTTTTAAAAGATCCTGATATGGGTTTTCCTCAAATCCTTTTGCAATTTCTATAATTTTAAGGTATTCCTCTTTGCTGTAATCGTCAATAGAAACCAAACTTCTGTATTTCACTCGAATAAAATTTAATTAAACATCTGTTTTATAAAAAATCACAAAAATATAATTAGCATTCGTACTATTTGATCGCGGAACATCCATGTTTTGTTCATGTCCTTGTTGTGAAGTTCAATGCATGGATGTTTCATTACTTAAAATTATTAAACGGTATATAAATATTTTAAACTGGTGTCTTTAATTAGCATGATTTTATCTACAATTTGTTCTGATTTTGTTTTTCGTAAACCTACTTTTACTTTGCATTTCTCGGTAAAAACTTGATTTTCCGGCTCTACCCTATTATCTTTCAACACCTTGAGCACTGCACTCAGTTGCTCATAGCCACAAATAATTTCATAAAAATCATCAACTGTTTTTTCAATCACGTTCGCTTTATCTAAAGCATCGTGAGCTGCGGTTTTATATGCGTTGACCAGTCCCCCTTTTCCAAGCAAGGTCCCCCCGAAATAGCGAACTACCACAACCAACACGTTTGTTAACCCAATAGAATCAATTTGACCAAGTATAGGCTTCCCTGCAGTATACGTAGGTTCATTATCATCATTTGCCCTGAAATGTTTCCCGTCAACACCAAACCGGAATGCAAAGCAATGATGCCGGGCATCGTGATAGTTTTTTTTCAGAAATGATAAATGTACCTCTGTCTCACTTAGCTGATACAACGGATAGGCAAATGATAAGAATTTACTGCCTTTTTCTTTATAAATACCTTCGGTTTGGTGAGATATGGTTTTATAAAAATCCTGCATAGTATCAAAAAATCAAAAAAAAACAGGTTCAACGTTGAACCTGTTACTATTAAATTTTAAGTTTTTTTTCAATTTCATCAATCTGCATCCTGAACCGTTTATCAGTGTCCATCAAATTATTCACTGTTTTGCAAGCATGTAACACCGTTGCATGATCTTTACCTCCTATTTGAGTACCTATTGTAGCAAGCGAAGACTTCGTTAAGTTCTTTGAAAAAAACATTGCTACTTGCCTCGCTTGCACAATTTCCCTTTTCCTTGTTTTCGAGTGTAACATTTCAGCGGCTACATTATAATAACTGCAAACCACTTTTTGTATGTAATCAATTGATATTTCCCTTTTGGTGTTTTTGATCAGTTTATCGATCATTTCTTTGGCCAAATCAAGGGTGATCTCTTTTCTATTAAGAGTAGACTGCGCCAGCAGCGAAATTAAAGCCCCTTCGAGTTCCCGTACATTATTGGTTATGTGCGTTGCTATATATTCAAGCACATTTTCCATAATATCAATGCCGTCGTTATATGTTTTTTGTTTCAATATAGCAATTCTGGTGTCAAAATCAGGTGCCTGTAAATCTGCTGAAAGTCCCCATTTAAATCTTGATAATAATCTTTGCTCCATCCCTTGTAGTTCTACAGGTGGTTTATCTGAAGTAAGAATAAGCTGTTTTCCTGACTGATGCAAGTGATTAAAAATATGAAAAAATACATCCTGGGTTTTTTCTTTTCCTGCAAATTCGTGTACATCATCTATAATCAATACATCAATCATTTGATAAAAATGCAGAAAATCATTTTTATTATTATTCCTTATTGCATCAACAAATTGTGTTTGAAACTTATTTGCATTTACATACAATACGGTTTTTTCAGGAAATTTTTCTTTAACC
>JBNLCS010000750.1:0-3877 GCA_050303935.1 Bacteroidales bacterium | reverse complement strand
ATGAGGTTAATGACAATGATGAAAAACACGATATTCATTACCTGTTAGCAGAAGGAGATGATAGGATTTTAACCTTAATAGATACATTTAATATTGTCGATAAAACAGAACAATTGTTGCATCAATACATTAACAAAGCGTATGATAGCATTGAAACAACAAAAAATGCAACATTAAAACTTGTGCTTTATGAAATTATGGGAAAAATGTTTCGCGACTATTTATAACTTTTTTGCCAGGCAATTTATACCCTTAAAAACACAGCTCAACCTGGAGAAGTTCTTAAGTGGAGCTTTTGATGTTATGCATAACACATCAATTAATCAGGTGATAGCCTTTACCAATTCTCAGGTTCACAAAAACGGTTTTTTTATAGACAAGGCCGGGAACCCTGACTTGTATTATTCTCTTTTTGGTTTCTTTGTAGCTGAATCATTACAATTGAACAACATAAAACAAAAAATTGCCAATACGATTAAAAGTCTGGATATAAGTACCATTAAACATGAGGTAAATATGTTCTGTTTTGTTATTTTACGTTCTCAATTAACCCTTGATAAAAAAAACGATCGGCAATTAAAGCAAACAGTAATACATTTACTTGATAAAAAAGAGGTTAATACCAGTAATTATACTTGGTTTATGGGAATAATAACCCTTTTTTATTTAAAAGACTTTTATTCTATTCAGAAATACCTCAAGAAATTTCATGCAACAATAGGTACTTGTAATACTCCTGATAAACCAAGTACAATTATCACCGCTGAAATAATATTAAACAAAATATACAGAAAACCGACCGGACAATTAACAAATCAACTTATCAATTACTATCGTTCAAGCGGAGGATTTGCTGCTTTTGTTAATTCACCGGTAGAAGATTTACTTTCAACTGCAGTATGCTTATTTGCGCTAAAATTTGCCAAAACCGATTTACGGTTAATTAAACCCGCAACTATCGGTTTTATTGAATCATTATATTATGATGGAGGGTTTTTAGCTACAAAATTCGATAAAGACACAGATATAGAATATACCTTTTATGGCCTGTTGGCAATGGCCTGCTTAAATTAAACTTGACAAAAATGAGTAGTCCATGTTATAAAAATCAACTCACTAAGCTTATCAACTATTTAACTTCGAAACGGAACCGAATGGGGTATTGGGAAGGAAAACTTTCATCAAGTGCCCTTTCAACAGCGGTAGCCATTGTGGCATTGAAAGAAAGTGGTAGCCATCATGAAAAAATTAAGGCCGGGCTTCCGTGGCTTTTGAACAATATTAACAACGATGGTGGGTTTGGCGATACCCCAGAAAGTATAAGCAATATTAGTACTTCATTACTATGCTACGGGGCTATTTATTATTGTTCATCTAAATCAGAAGAAAAAAATGATGTGCTTAATAAAATAGCACGATACTTAAAAACACAACAAATTGAGTTAAGTCCGGATTCCATAACCGGTTCAATCCTGCGATTTTACGGTAAAGATTTTACATTTTCAATACCTATACTAACATTTTTGGCAATGTGTGGTGTTTTAAACAAAAACGATTATAATAAAATCCCGCAGCTCCCCTTTGAATTTGCTGTTTTGCCAACTAAATTTTATAAATTCTTTAATCTTCAGGTAGTAAGTTATGCCATTCCAGCACTTATAGCAGTGGGCATTGCTGTTTTTAAAAAGCGTACAAAAACAAATCCGTTAATGAAAGTTATCAGGAACAAAACAATTAAACCCGCGTTAAAAAAACTTGATCAAATTTTACCCGAAAGCGGTGGCTTTCTCGAAGCCATCCCGTTAACTGGATTTGTACTTATCTGTTTGCACAATTCCGGCTTTTCTCACACAAAAACTGCCATCAAAGGCCAACAGTTCTTAGTAAACCAGCAGCGTCCTGATGGAAGTTGGCCTATTGATTCTGATTTAGCTACTTGGGTTACCACCTTAAGTATAAAAGCAATAGGCACGGATGTACATACCATATTGCCAGAATCTGAAATCAACACACTACGGAATTATCTGCTCGATAATCAAACAAGTAATATTCACCTTTTTAATAATGCCAGACCGGGTGGTTGGGGCTGGTCAAATCTTTCAGGGGCCATGCCTGATGCCGATGATACATCGGGGGCTATATTGGCCCTGATAAAGCTTTACAGTGGCACCCGGCGTGAAATAGAATCGCTGACAAATGGTGTGAACTGGTTGCTTTCACTTCAGAACAGGGATGGTGGTATCCCAACTTTTAGCAAAGGATGGGGAAAACTTGTTTTTGATGCTAGTTGTGCCGACATTACCGGGCATGCGTTATTAGCAGTAGTTCAAACCCTTGAACTGATTAAAAGCCATGTAAATAAAGGTGTTCGTAAAAAATGGGAAAAAGCGATTACCAAAATGCTTAAATTCTTGGTTAAAAACCAACATAATAGTGGAAGCTGGATCCCGTTATGGTTTGGAAACCAGCAAACTAAACTAAAAGATAATAAGGTTTATGGTACCGCTAAAGTTTTGGTTTATCTATCAGATGCTTTCAATACTGGCACAAACATAACTAGTAAAAGCAATTTGGAATTTGCTTTGGAAAAAGCACAGGAATTCCTAAGAAATAATCAAAACGAAGATGGTAGTTGGGGTGGTGGGAAGGGTATACCCGGAACCATTGAAGAAACTTCGCTGGCCGTTGCTGCTTTGGCAAATAGCAAGCACCAAAAAGCCTGCGTTGAAGGGCTAAAATGGCTTGAACACAAAACGAATGCCGAAGGGTTTCCATCAGCGCCCATTGGATTGTATTTTGCCTTGCTTTGGTATGATGAAGAATTATATCCCTACATATTTTACACGGAAGCATTGAACAGGTTTAAGAAACATACCGGTTAAAGCAGTAATGTAGTTGAACGAATTCATAAATTTAATCAATTGGCTAGTCTCTATGATAGCCACCAATTACTATTTATAAATACTGGAAATTCGACAGAACATTCTTGTTTGCTTTATTTTTTAAAACACATTAATTACTAATTTTTATAATTGTATCAACAGTATTAATTCCTGCAAAAATACCATAACCGTTTTTTATATTTGAACGGATATAAACAGGGTTTGTATATACATCGGCTTGTTTATAAAGTTTGAGGTCTTTTACATAATTATAATAGTTCTCGCTTATTCTTTTAACAGAAACATTAACCTGAATGGCATTTTCAATATTCTGACTATTTAAAACAACATTTATAGCATAAATTTTTTCATTACTGTTTTCTGAACATATCAATTTAGAGAAAATATACGTATTGGATATATTCGAGTAATAATCTGTTTCAATATTATTAAATTCTATTGGTATATATCTAATTGTATCTCCTGCGTGAAAAGTCGTTCCATTATATTCAGTAATTTTGTTTATAATCATATCATAGGTTAAGTTCAATTCATAGTAATATATTATTGCAGGGTCTTTTTTTAAAGCACAATGGAATAAATAACCATAGTTTGTACTTTTAAAATCACTCTGGTATATTTTTTCCGTATTAATTTCTATAAAATGTATTTCAGGTTTTTCATAATAGGGCTCAATAGCTTCTACATATTTATATTCAGGGTGGCTGACTTTTAATGTGTACGACTTCCCGGGAACAGGGAAATAACGTTCATTGTTTTTCAACGAAAATATATTCGTATCCACCAAAACAAAATTTCCTATTGATTGATCTCCGTTTTCCAGGATTTCAACATCCACTAAATCTATCTTAATAGGACTTATCGGTTCTAAAACCGGATTACTTTTGCTGATTTCTATGAACCACAATCCATCTGAATTAAACATGGAGTTTACTACTATCTTAGGTTTAACCTTTGGAATTCTTGGATCATCC
>JBNLCS010000749.1:0-4956 GCA_050303935.1 Bacteroidales bacterium | reverse complement strand
CTGCACCATGCCATAAACCTCCGAGCAACATAGTTATCATTAGGTTTATATTTGTCCTGAAAGCACCATGCCGGTTTCCTCCCAAGGGTATGTACAAATAATCTTTTAACCATGTTGATAGAGAAATATGCCATCTACGCCAAAAATCCCCAACATTTCTTGCTTTATAGGGGCTATTAAAATTTACAGGTAGCTGAAACCCCAACAACAAGGCAACCCCAATTGCAATGTCCGTATATCCTGAAAAATCACAATACACCTGAATTGAATATCCATACAGGGCCATTAGGTTTTCAAAGCCTGAGAAACTAAGCGGATTTGCAAAAACACGATCGATAAAATTTACGGCCAGATAATCACCTATGAGTAGTTTTTTAATCAACCCATTGAGGATCATAAAAAGCGCATACCCATACTCATAATTATTCAAACTATACTTTTTGTATAACTGTGGCACAAACTCTGAAGCCCGGACTATTGGCCCTGCCACCAACTGTGGGAAGAACGACACATAAAAACCAAAATCAACAATACTATCCACCGGCTTGATCTTACCCCGAAAAACATCAACTGAATAACTTATGGTTTGAAAGGTAAAAAATGATATGCCCACCGGTAAAAATATTTTGGTAATATCAATATGGGTCCCGGCAAAATTATTGCACCACAAAGCCAGGTAATTCACAACTTTTAAGTTGGAATTAAAAACATGGTTAAACGTATCAGTAAAGAAAAAAGCATATTTAAAATAACAAAGCACTGCAAGGTTTATCACAACACTGGTGATTACCCAAAACTTTTTAAATTTATATCTGCCAGACAGGTAAATTGCATGACCTATAAAGTAATCTGTTAAGGTTGAAAAAATTAACAGAAAAAAAAACAAGCCGCTTGTTTTATAATAAAAGAAAAGGCTGGCTACGAACAAAAATAGGTTACGCCAGGGTTTTTTCTTGTAAATAAGAGAATAGACTAGCAAAACTAAGAAAAGAAATGCCCAGAAATAGAAGCGCGTAAATATAAGTGGTTCCTCAGGGTTATATAAAAATACTCTTTTCAGGAATTCCATGAACAATTATCTTTCATTATTTTGGACTTCAATATAGTTAATATGTCCATTATACAAATTAAAAAAAGCATTAAAGAATAAATCCCCCTTTAGTTCATATCCTTTTTCATTAAAATGAATATAATCCGGACGTGCCAAACCATACTCATACCATTTTTCTATTGAGTTCAATCCTCCCATAATAGTATAAAAATCCCAAACGCCACACCCATATTCACATCCCAGGCCAACTATCTTTTTTCTAAGCATTTCGGTATTTCTGTTAACATATCTTCCAAACATTTTACTGTCGTTTGGTACGGTAAGCAAAAATTTTACGTTGGGACAAACCTTCAGGATATTATCCAAAAACAATTTATACCTTTCGACATACAGGTCTGCATCAAACCCCCGGGTATTTGCATCGTTAGTACCGATTGAAATAATACATAAATCAGGTTCAAGGGCCTTGAGTTGTTCCGGTAATAATTCTGCCTTGAGATACGACCGGAAACTTGCCCCATTAATACCTATAGTATGATAAACAATCCCCGGATTTTCGCTTTCCAATGATATACCATAAATGAAGACACTTTCAGTAATGCTATCGGGAGTAAAAAAGGAAAGATGTATATCCTTAACTTCTTCTTTTAATATTAGTGTTGTTAACCCGGACAAAGTATCTGTTGTAATATGATCAATTAATAATGAATCGAGGGGGTTAATAACCAAGCCATTAACCAGGTTATGAAATATTTTTACAATATTGAATGCATACTCACTTGAATCCTGCCTATTTGGGTCAATATATATTTGTGCAAGCCTACTTTTTTTGAGTAATGTAAGTCCTGAAACCCCATAATTATATCCTGTTTTTGACTTAGCAATGGAGGCATATTCCCAATCGCCTGAATAACTGACCGTATAATTTAAAGGATTGTTGGTATGTGCTATTTTATAAGGTGTAACAAGTCCCCTTCCCGCATTACAATCGTTACATAAACCCTGCATGTATTCACGCATTCTTTCGGTATACATATCGGCCTGTATATGAGAACCGCCCACATGAACAATTGAAAGTTTGCCTTTCCCAAAAAGGATTATTGAATCAAGTTTGTAAAACAAATCGGAAAAAACATCCTGTTTCTCGCAAAAAATGAAACTGTCTTTTTCATAATGGATAAACGGATACAACCCTGTCCTAACAGGAAGCTCAACCACTTGGGCATTAATTGCATGCAAAAAAAGAAAAGATATTAAAATTACTATAAAGTTCTTCATTCAATAGATGCAAATTTTCCAACGGCGTTTTCTATACAGTATTTATCATATTCGTACATTAATGCATTGTAGAACATTTCTGCAATAAGGCGTGCACCCCTGTGATTGAAATGAACAAAATCCGAAGATGCCAGTGAAGGTTCTGCAAATACCCAACTTGGCATTGAGTTTTTTCCTCCCATTGCCTCATACATATCCCAATAGGCAAAGCCAGCTTTAAAAGTTGCGTTTTTCAATGCGTCACGCACTTTTGGCAATACCGGATATGTAGTATAATAATCCTGCTCTTTAACAGACATATCTGCCGGTCCGATTACAATAATAGGTATCCCGGGTATTAAGGTTTTAAGACGGATGAGTTGTTTATAAAATAGCTTCCCATAGCTTTCAGCACTTCCTTTTAAATAAGGGACAACATTACCTCCATACTGTAAAATAAGTAATTTAACATTTAACTTATCATACATTTCTTTCATAAGTTTTTTGTCCATTTTGGTAAATATTAACCCTGAGCTACCCCGCATGGCAATGTTATCAACCAAAATTCCGGTTTTACTTTCAAAAGAAACCCCATAAAAATCAGGACTATCATCCCCTTTCAACTGAACCGTGATTTCCTCAGGCGTACTATCAAAAGACCATTCCAGCACCTTCAAACCATTTGCAACAGGTATGAAGTCAGCAAATACCATTTCCTCCCCTTTGTAAACTTGCGTTAAAAAGGGCTTTTTGTTGTAACCATAATAAATTTTAAAACAATCGTATTTTTTCACAGTATTGTATCCTAACGCCGATTTCTGCATTTTCATCCATGCTTCGAACGACCTAGATTCTTTTGCTTCATCATGTGGGGTAAACCTGCAAAAACTTGCCATCACCCCATACCTGTTATGAAATAATGTGGTGTCCTTTTTCCCAAAAATGGTATACCTGTTCCAGTTGGAGGACACATCCTGTTTCATTGAGAATTGACCATAGGGTTGCACTACAGGCAAAAGACCGGCGCCATTACCACCAAACTTTCGTTGCAGCCTGTCTCTTACAAACGAAGTAATGCGATCACCTTCAATCTGTGAATCACCATAATGCATAATACGGATTGGTTTATCAAGTTGGTGAACTTTTTGCAATTCTCTGAAAAAAGGATCCAAGACTTTCTTACCATTAACAGGAAATTCTATTTGCCTGGTTTTTTTCAATAAAGATTTTGCATCTGCACGAACAGTATCTAACTTATAATTTGATTTTGATTTGATTGACTTTGATTGTTTTTGGGAACGAATTGGTGTTTTCTCCCTTTTTGCCAGATTTTCCTCAATATGCTCACTTTCTTCAATCAAATCAGAAATATCTGCATAAATAATTTTTTCGGGTGCAAATATATCACTTATGGATGGAAATTTGAGAATAACAGAATCCCCAACACGTTGTTTACTTTCAGGAAAAAACAGGCTTATAACTAACAATAACATAAGAACTGTTCCAACAAACCCTGCTATTTTCCCTGGAGTTACCATGGCAACCAGATATTACGACTTCTTTTTGATCCTCAGTTTTTGACCGGGACGAATTTTTGAAGCATTCTGGATGTTATTTAAACGCATAATATCAGTATCGGAAACACCGGGAAACTGTTTAGCAATATCCCATAGTGTATCCCCATTTTTTACTGTATACAATACATAATCATCATCCGGCCCTCCATTGTTAACATTAACATTGTTTGTTACAATTGGTTTAGATGGTACGGCATTTCCTGCTTTTCGTTGCTTTTCAGCAAATGTCATCGTATTAATATCTTTATATTTTGAAGCTTTGCTTGAAGGAACATATATTTTAAGTTTCTGCCCGCTGTATATTGTATTTCTCCTTATATAATTCCACCTCTTAATATCAGAAACACCCACGTCATACCATTCTGCAATTAAGCCAAGCACATCTCCGGACTTCACCGTATAAACCAGTTTGGTATAATCCCCCGGAGGTGGGGCGCTATAATATTTTGAAGCAGTATGTACCGGAGCATTTAAATTATTTTTAGGATTAAAAAAAACCGAATCTTTATAAGCAAATATTTCCTGTTCTTTATTAATAAATGCATAAATTTTATCTTCCGGTAACCTTAGCGAATATGAAACCGTTTTTGTAGCAGGAATGATATCTGCACGATACTGTGGGTTCATATCCCTGATAAGCTCAACAGGGACATCGAGCACCTCTGCAACCTGTTTCAGATGTAATTTATCCCGTACCATAATAGTATCGTGCAAAGGTGGTAATTCTATAGGCATCGCTTTTAAACCATGTTCATAATAAAAGTTCATCACATAATTTGCGGCAATAAAAGCAGGAACATGCCCCCTGGTTTCCCGTGGCAAGTAATAATATATTTCCCAGTAGTTACGCTTACCCCCGGAACGTCTTATAGCTTTATTTACATTTCCGGGCCCGCAATTATAGGCAGCAATAACCAACAACCAATCACCGTAAATGCTGTATAACTTTTTTGCATATTTCGCAGCAGCATGTGTCGATTTCACCGGGTCGCGCCTTTCATCAACCAATGAATTAATAGTAAGCCCGTTCATACGGCCTGTACCATACATGAACTGCCATAAACCAACAGC
>JBNLCS010000748.1:0-4111 GCA_050303935.1 Bacteroidales bacterium | reverse complement strand
ATAATTCATTTACAAAAGATGAATGTTTCTTATGAAATGCATTTATTGAATCACGGTATACTGTGTAAAACTCTTTTTGTTTTATAGCGTATTCTGATTGTTCCATTTTTTTAATTATCTCTAATATTTTTACTTCATCTTCAGTAGGTTCAATTCCAGATTCGTTAAGATATTCTTCCATTAGGACAGCATTCACTTCTTTTTTCTCTTCCATTATTTTCGTTGTCACTTCTTGGTATTTGTTCCAAAAACTTCTGATTTTTTCATTTTCCTCATTTGAAAGTTTATATGCCTGATCTTTATAGGCTTCTAATTCTTTATGTTTTTCAAACATGGTTTTTTGAAAATCTGTTAAAACATATCCTGACTTCTGTAATCCGTTTGCTATGTCCCATGTATTCAAGCTAAAATTAGTTTTTCCTTGTAAAATATCCAGGTATTTAACCCTGTTGATGTAAGAACCATAATCGGTACTGATTACGGCCAATTGGTTGTTTAACATTTCATCGTTGATGAAATCATAATATTCTGCTGTTAATGTATCCATTTTTATATCAAGCGTTCGCTGGGTACGTGGTATATTATTTTTAGTACGATAGGCATTTTCATACATCCATTTATATTCTATAATATTGGAAGGATACCTGTAAGTAATGTCTGTTTTTTTAATTTGATATGCCCTGTTAGAAATTTCACCCGATGAAAAAATAATTTCAAGTTTTTCTGAATCTTTCTTTTGTGCATCAAGGCAATAGTTTTTAAAATCATTCGCTGTCATATCCAGTATATGGCCTTGCACATAATTATAGTCATAACTGTATAAATTTTCAAGCTTTTTCAAGTCGTTATTTATTCCAGCCAATGGGCCCATAAAGAAGTTTGGTCCGCTGTTATTGACCTTTCCAAAAACCTGAAAAAGTTCTTTCCCGGGCTCAAGAAATACCGAGCCATTAAAAAATTCTGAACGTACGAATACAACATGTGGATAATAAACAGGTAGTTTTATAGAGAAAAAACCGGTATCATCAATTTTGGTAACGAAAGTATTTTGGTTGCCTGTTATAATATCATTAACGTATATTGAAATTGTTTTGAATTTAACCCTTGGTGAATATCCAATAATATATCCGGAATATAGGGCAGAATCAATTTTAAAGACAGGCATTTTAAAGGCTTTTTCCCTTGCAATGTTGTTTTTATCGAGCCCTGAGCTGTCGTTGCAATACATTGTCAAATTATCCAGGGTTTCTCCTATATAGCAAGTGCCCTTCTTTAAATTTTTAATAGTGATCGGAATAGTGGTTTTGTTATTATTGAGCATTATTCCAATTGTTTTTTTAGCTATTTCAACATTTTTGTAAGTCCATAGTTTATCTTTAAATAATGCTGCAGTGTCTAGAAAAACAATTTCAGCATTTCCGTTTTTACTATTGAACCAAACACCCTGAAGATCATCGGGAACAATATGCTTTTTTTGAGTTGGGTTAATCTGGATATCATAAATGTAAGTATTTCCATTGGCTTCGCCATAGTCAAATGAACTTATGTTGGGATCAAGAGGGGGAAATATGAGTTTAACATCGGTGAACCCTTTTGTTGAGCCGTAGTAATAAGTTGTCATGGGCATGCCTTCCGAGTCTTTGATTAACATTTTTTGGTTTTGACCAGATGGTTGAATACAAACTTGATCGGAAATAAAAATCCAGTTATGATTGTTATGAAATACACGTATGTATAAATTGGTTTGCTTATCGGTAACCACAATTTTTTTTAGATTTAGATGACCAACTTGCTGGAAACCATGTTTTGGATTTTCAATAACCAATGCATCACCGGGTACTTTTTCGTCCAGTACTGATGTTTTATTCATTGGAACGGCAGCAGTATATTTTTTTGGATAATCACCTATATTTTTAACTGAAGAAATGATGTTTAAATTCATTGCAGCATTTTCACCTGAGGTGTTATGTACTACACTCCAATAATTTAATTCGGTGGTTTTTTCCCCGAATGCAGCATCTTCCCATATCAACACAGGTTTTTTTTGATCAACTGTTTTGGCATATAAACTATATGTATTTGTTTTTACATTAACATGAACCCAGCATTGATAAACCTGGCCAATTTCAATCGGTAGTTTTGTTTTTTCAATGTAAGAATATTGCTTGCCATTTAGCACATCCAAAAATCCTGAAACAGTACTTAACCGCACGGCTATTGCAAACTTGTCCAATTTGTCGGTCAATGAGTCTGAAAAAACCAGGTATTCTTCAACACGGTTATTGCTATCTGATTCAAACGGCATTAATTCAGTAAAAAATATTTGATCTCCTGTAACAGGTTTATTAATAGTACCAGAATCGTCAATTATAACAAAATTTGAAGGGTCCCTGAGAAAAGCAGTAGTTTTTGCTAAATCGAAATCAGGAATAAACTGCATGGCAGAGTTTACAATTGTAGAAGAATCAAGAATACCTTCATAAATATTAAATTTATCTATACTTCCTCTCCAGCTTGGGTCTGCTTCATATCCTCCTTTGCATAAATAAGCATGATTATTTCCTATATTGCCTATAACATTATTTGGATTTTCCACGTTTGATGCTGTGGTTGCTAGTACCCCGTCAATATACAATTTCATTGTTTTGTTGTCAAAAGTCGCAACCAAATGATGCGGATTGCCATCTGTAAGTGAAATGCTGTGAGCAGACGTTTCAGTTTGCCATGGCATGGTGTGGTTTTTACAAGTTATTACTGATTTGCTTTCACCTGAATGTGTCACAGTAAGATAAAGATAATCATTTCCCATATTCCCCGCAATATCACCGAAATAAGCTAACATGGTACAGGCTCCGTTACTTTTACCGGCCACCAAAAACGTTTCAATACTAAATGATGAATACGTATTAAGGTTTATTTTATCAGCAGGTAATTCAAGATATTGACCATTTGCCGATGTAATAAATGCCCCGTTTGAAATGGTTGCATTACCATGAATTTTACCATCGGCACCGTTAACAATGTCTTTAGGTGTTCCATCATCAAATGTATAGGAATGCTTTAAAATAGCATTTTGTCCGTTAATTACAATGCAGTTTATTAAAATACCAATCAATATTGAAAGGTAAATACGGTTTAAAAAAGTATACATAGGTTTATTGTATTAAATGCTAAGTAAATTGAATTATTTTTGTATGTAACGGTTACAATATTAGAAATATTATTTTAATAATCAAAATTTACATTGAACCCATAATCAGCAAGCAATGATTATAAAAATAATGTGTTCCTTGCAGATTCGATAAAATTATCGCAAATATCGCCGATACTTAAAATATGTATACTGAATCCTTCTTAATTGACCAGGGCTAAAAACACACCGGCACTGGTCAATGGCTGCCGACATAAAATTGGCTACCGATGGTATATAATATTCACCTAACGGGTCCCTTGCCTGGCCAAGATAATGACAATTTTCATCTACATTGTCTTTTAAATTCGGATCACCATAAGTATCACATAAAAAATCACCACTTTGCTCACAATTTTTGACGTAAACATTTTCAGTACCTCCACGTGTTTCATGGGTATGTAATAATCCGAAATATGTTCCTAAGATGTTGGTTAGATAGTTTCCCTGAATAAACAGTTTACTTAAAATTACATAATTTTTATCGGGTAAGTCAGGATAATAGCTAAATCCTGAATAAATCTCATCCCCTCCATTAGATATGCTTTCAACAATATATAAATTCAAGGTATTATCCGAAGAATGCAAAGTAAATAATTCATCTGAAACATTATCGTTTACTATATAGCCATATGTATAGTCATCAATTATTTCAATGCTTTCCACATGAAAATAAATATTTGCCTGCCTAAAGTATTGATTGGCATTATTAACCGCATCATAAATGGCCTGATCCGGAACCGTAACTATTCCCTGAATATTTTTGAATTTATAAGCTTGTATAAGGATTCTAGTATCGGTAGTGTCGGGTTTAAAGTTTTTTTCTTCCTCCAGGTTTGCCCTTACGGAATCAATGTAAGCAGCAGTGGCCCTGGAAATATTAATAAATGATGGTGGAGGTTGAATTTGGGATAATATATT
>JBNLCS010000747.1:0-3292 GCA_050303935.1 Bacteroidales bacterium | reverse complement strand
CTCCGCGAAGGGGAATGTTTAACAATAAATTACCGTTTTTGCTGACAATATCAACCAGCATATGTATAACTGTATTTGCAGATTTATAGTGGTTGTTATCATATACTGCGCGATTATAATGCCAATCCCCGATACAGGTGCAGGTTTGCCAGGGTTTGTCCTGCGGCTTATCTGGAATTCCCCGTTCAACATCCCAAACCAGGCATTCTTTCTCGTCTTCGTTAAGTATTTTACCAAAAATGACATTGTTCACTTTTCCGCCATTGCTGTTTGCACCTTTGTTATAATAGCTAGCCGCAATTCTTAATCCCACATCGCTTACCGTTGTAGTTGAACGGTTTCCTGAATTGTCAACCGAAACAAAAGGCAAAGCAGTATCATCAAAATAAACCAGGTCGGGATTGTATTTATTGATCATATCTAACGTTCTGTTATAAAACTTGTTACAATAATCTATAGAAGGGATGGATGCCCCATTTACCCAGTTCCATTGAGAGTGGATAGTACCTGAATTATCCCACCCAGTGCTATGGGCATGATTTTGGGCATAAAGCTCTTGCGGGTCAAGGCCTGCCCACCACTTGCCTAGACTGTCAGCTTTTGTCAGGTTTCCATCGTAACTCTGTGAGGGTTCCAACCACGACCATGCGTGAGAAGCATGGATACTTACACCAAATTTTAAATTATTATTTCGTGCTGCTTTTTCCCAACCATCAATAATATCCTTTTTTGGCCCAACATTAACTGTGTTCCATTCCTGATATTTACTATCCCACATATCAAGGTTGTCGTGGTGGTTTCCCATGGCAAAGAAATACATTGCCCCAGCATTTTTATAAAGCTTTACAATGCTGTCAGGATCCCAGTTTTGAGCTTTCCAGCTATTTATTACCTCTTTAAACCCAAGATTAGTGTCAGTGCCATAATTAGATGTAAACCAGTCGTGTTGACTGCCGGGGTAGTACATAAAGCGGGCAAACCAATCGCCCCTTTCAGGCTGGCATTGAGGTCCCCAGTGTGCCCAAATTCCAAATTTGGCATCGCGATACCAATCGGGAGCACTCGAATATTGCTTTAATGATTCCCATGTAGGCTGAAATTTTCCTGTATCCATTGGTTCTACTAATCCCTGAGCTACTGATATACCGGACGTTCCCAATACAAAAAAAGCCAAAAGCCAATTTTTGATCAGTTGTGTTTTTATTTTCATTATAAATCACTTTTTAGAAAAATATAAATAAATCATGGTCAAAGATTGAACCCCTGGAGCCTCTATGTTTTTTTCTATACAATCCCAACCATTTCTTCCAAAATTAAAACAAATTATATTAACCCAAAAATGTTTTATGACCACATGTTTAGCATGCGTTTTTATTAATTTCTGTTTTACAACTTCAACAAACATTCGGTTTATTCTCATCATCTATTTTAAAACAACCTCCACAAGGTCTTTTTTCCCGTAAGTGACCAATGCAAAGGCCACAGTTCATTCCACATGGAGCAATTAATCCGCTATACTTAAATGTATTCTTTATCGTAATTATCCAATGAATTTATCCCCAACCAATCCAATACCTGCCCCAAGGATAATTGCAAAAATAGTCATTGGAATTACCGCTTTCTTGTCTTTTGGGTAAACAATAATCATTACAGGTAAGACTGATAAAAATGAAATAATAATCCCCTTAACCCATGGTGCGATGTCCCAACTAACAAATGGAATTATTAATCCAAGCACAAAATAGTGGACAAATGCAGAAATATTAGCTACCTTTTCAAGTTTCATAATAATCATTGGCGTAACATCTATTAATCCTGCTACTAATCCTATTAATATCGCTATTAAAATACTATTCATTTTGTTTTTATTTAGTTGTACAGTTTTGTCGCACTTTTCGCATACAACGTTTTATTATATGACAGCTATTTTTATCATGATTTTTATCATAAATACCATTTTATAAGCCCCCAATAATTAACTAATACTAATGCAAATATTGATGCTAAAATAACTGAAAAAGTTTGCAATTTCCTACATGTAGATACGTCTTTTCCTAAAAAGGCGATAGTATAAAGAAACATTAGCGGTATCAAAAAAATGAAATTAACAAATAGCAATAGTGCTTAATAAAGTTATAACTAGCCTATAATAATTATGAGAGGATTTTTTTTAAAATAAAAATATTTTATTATAGTTTCATAAATATAAAATTTATTTAAACGGAAAATTATTTCTGCTACATGTCCCAATAGACATTCTTGATTAGTTTCCAATGGAATGTATTCTATATCACCAATTCTAATTTCCCGGGTCTGGCCATTTTCTGGTTGTTTCGGATCATATATATATTTTGCTATACTGATTTGTTGATTGTTTTCCCGGGTGTTATTTTTACATGAAATAAATAAAACATTGATTAAAAAAGTATATATAATCCCTCTTTTCATTTAGTGCATTTTAATTAGTTTAAAGTTATGATATAAAGGCACTAACAAAAACTAATTTAATAATTTTTAACAGGCATCTCCTTTTTGGCAACCGTATATACTAACAATGATCTCATGATAGGATATGCCGGATGCTAACCATCCAAGAACATCAAATACGGTAATTCTTGTATCTCTCACACAAGGTTTTTCAATGCTTTTATTTGGATTTTTTAATAATTGATTTGTGTTATATATAAAACCCAACTTGCCAATGTGCTTTGCAGGGATGGTAAGGGTTGAAATCAGAAGACTGTTTTAAATTTATAACCTGATAATTGAAAATCTATGTTTAAATCAGCTTTGTTTCCTATCTCATATAAAATCTTGTCATTATCAAACCCAAATCCATTCCATTTGTAACTGACAACCATATTTGTATTATTTACCTTCGATTTTTCCAAAACCACTAATCTGTTGGTTGCTTTACAAACTTTAAAATCAATGATTGGATTTCCTATTTTTGAACCAAGCCATTTAGGATAGAAGTAATCATTGTCTGCATTGAAAACAAATACCCTGTTTTCCTCATTGTCATAGTATCTGGTTGATTTGTTTACCCCAACAATTATCTCTGGCTTATCATCCATATCCACATCGAAGACCTTAATTTTCCAAGGATTGTAATTCGCATGACTGTCCAATGAAGGTTTCAGAAATTCATTTTTCTCAACAGAAAACGGGAATACAGCAATTCTTGATTGATTATTGGTTTTGTTTTGAACAATTGAGTAAATATAGACCCAGTTTTCCTTTGCTAACAAATCCGCATCGATCAAAGTATCATTTGTCTCCGGTACCGAAT
>JBNLCS010000746.1:0-3247 GCA_050303935.1 Bacteroidales bacterium | reverse complement strand
CAATGTTAATTATTTTTTAGGAAACTATGATGATGCCCTATCCTACTGGAGAAACAGTCTTGATATACGTGAATCACAGAAAAAAAATGAAGAAGCAGCTACCCTATACATGAATATTGGGATCATCTATAAAACCAGGGGAGAATATAATAAAGCAATTGAGTATAATGAAAAAGCCAGGAAAATTCATAAAGAGATTGGAAATCTGGAAATGGTTGGCCGGATATTAGGAAATATTGGAAATATTTATTTTTATTCTGAATTGGATTACCAAAAATCCCTTGACTATTATACTGAAAGCCTTGAATATTTTAAAAACGAAAACAATTGGTACGGCGAAGCTAATATATACAACAGCATTGGATTGGTTTATGATAAGCTGGACAGTATTGACATGGCACTCAGCTTTTTCAACAGAAGTTATGAAATTTTTAACGGGCAAGAATACAAAAGTGGTATGGCCCAAACATTAAATAGCATTGGCACAGTGTATTTAAGGCAAAACAAACCTAACGAAGCATTAGATTATTTTTACCAAAGCCTTGAAATTTTCCAGGAATTAGGGATGAAAAGGGACATAGCGCTTACTCAAAATGACATTGGCAGTGTTTTTTTTAAAAGAAAAGATTATCGGCGTGCCCAACGATACAAACTTACAGCCCTTAAAATAATGAACGAAATGGGGGCAAAAAAAGAAGCCTCCGATATGTATAAAGAACTGGCTGAAATTTATGAACATCTAAATGATTATCAAAACGCATATAAATATCATAATCTTTATTCAACATTAAAAGATTCGTTAATTTCCACTGAGTATACCAAGCAAATCTCAGAAATGCAAACTAAATATGAAACAGAGAAAAAAGACAGGGCAATACTCAAACAAGAAGCTGAATTAAAAAGGCAAAAGATCGTTATTTATGCCTTTGTTGTTGGTATCTCCATGTTTATTATATTTTCAATTTTATTAATTAAACAAATTAACCAAAAGAAAAAAGCACACGATAAAATAACCAAACAAAATAAAGAAATTACAGATAGTATTCAGTATGCCAGCAGGATACAGAATGCAGTACTCCCCTCTTCCGACCAGTTGAGCAAAGTGGTTCAAGACCATTTTATTCTATTTAGGCCTAAAGATATTGTAAGCGGTGATTTTTATTGGATGACAGTTGAAGGGGACAACGTTGTGGTTGCTGCAGCAGATTGTACCGGACATGGGGTACCGGGTGCATTTATGAGCATGTTAGGGATTAGTTTTTTAAATGAGATAGTAAAAGTTAAGAAAATTTTAAAAGCAAATGAAATATTGAACGAACTTAGAAAAATGGTGAAAACAACGCTTGCACAATCCGGAGAAAATGTAGCCAACGATGGAATGGATATTTCACTTGTAGTAATTGATCATGCATCAACGAAGCTGCAATACGCCGGTGCTTACAACCATTTATATATTTTCAAAAATAACGAATTGCTTAAAATTAAGGCCGACCGTATGCCTATTGGTAACTTTGTTAAAGAAAAAGAATCGTTTACAAATAATGAGATGGATTTTACTAAAGGTGAAACATTTTACATCTTTTCTGATGGTTACTGCGATCAATTTGGTGGTGAAAATAACGAAAAATATACGGTAAAAAGGCTTCAGGAAAAACTTTTGGAAATTAATGCACAACCTATGCACATTCAGCGAAAAACCCTTTATAATAATTTTGCCCAATGGAAAGGCGATAAAAAGCAAATAGATGATGTATTATTGATAGGGGTAAAAATATAAGTTTTACCTTTCAATAAATTAAACCTTAACGAACCTGTAAACATACTGTTTGTGACTAAAAAAAAACCGGCATGCCTTGAATAGAACCAAACATATATTAAATATCTGTTAATACACCTTAAACTTTGCTCAATGTTCCATGAACAGTTCTCAATGCACATTGGCCCCAGCTCAATTCATCTAAAGTTTGTCTCAATGTTTAATAAATGTTGCTTAATGTACATTGAAAACAACTAAATCTGTCTTGTACACGGTGAAACCAATCCAATACACGTTTTAATGCATATTAAATACTTTCAAAAGTACCTATTTAAAGAATATACACACATATTAATCAAAAATAAATAAAAACACATGTGCTATATTAAACATACATAAACACCCATTAATAAAAGTATTTTAAGATTATTTAACAATATTAACAAGTTATTTTTTGCATTGTTAAAGACAATTTTTGTACGTTTGCAATGAATTCATAAAAAATCATAAATTATGACTACAAATCAAATCAACAGAAAAGAAATGCATGATACAGTTATCAATTATTTAGATACAAATGTTTCTAAATGGGGTTCAATTTCCAAACTCAGTGAATTCATAAATTCATTTACAGAAATCAATATGAATATTGAAACAGCTGCATCAAAACAGGAAGGCAGTAAAGTTGCCGTGGGTAAAAGTAAGCATAACCTAAAAAAAACACTGGCCGAAAAAGGTGACATCGTTAATGATATGCTTGAAACATATGCTGTTATTATTGGAAATACAGAACTTAAAGCCGCATGACCGGGTCTGCAAGTGACCTTATAAACCTCAAAAATGAAGAATTTGTAACAAGGATACAAGAGATTATTAACGAAGCTGACAACCACAAAAAAGAGCTAATTACTGAATATGGGCTAACCAACTCTTTTCTTGAAAGTATTAAGGCCAATTTGGACTATTTCCTGGAACTACAGGGAAAACCGGCCGCCTACCGCGTAATGTACTCACAAGCTACAAAAAGCCTTGAGTCACTATTTACAGATGCCAATAATTTGCTCTCAGGGAAACTTGATAAATTAATAAAAATTTTCAAACGTACCGATCCTAATTTTTATAATGGTTACATGGCAGCAAGGGTGGTAGTTAACAAGTAGAAGCAGGTTATTTGTAAGGAAAAAAGCCGCCAAAACAAAATTTCTTGACGGCTTTTTCATGGTTAATACGATTCTAATGCCCAAAATCCGCAGGCAATAATCATAAAAAATGTATTCCGTGCAGATTCGATAAAGTATACTGGTTCTTGGCAATTTTGTAAAACAAAAGCTGTTTAGAACCAGATATACCGCTAGTCTTTTTTTCACAAATTAAAAGCGTTGCGGTATAAATCATCTCATCTGGTTTCATGCTTCACCAAAATAAGTGATTTTCTAAATCGGGTTTAACCTATTTTCCGCAAAGGTTTTCTGTGAAAAATATAAAACCTTT
>JBNLCS010000745.1:0-2269 GCA_050303935.1 Bacteroidales bacterium | reverse complement strand
GTTGATATTGGATATAAAATAAAAATTTTCAAGAAGTAACTGGTTTATTTCATATATATTTTTCCGGTTATGTTACTTGTGCCAGTAATCAACTGAACGAATACAATTTGGTTTGGTTCAAAATGTAAGCTACTTACATCAACATAATTTTTATCGATACAATATCCGTGGAATATTTTCATGCCATTGAAATTGTATATATTGATCTCATTGATGTTCTGTTGACATTTAATGATCAATTGTCCATTTATATTTTCAATTTTAATAGCCGGACTAACCTTATAACTTCCATCTATGGATGAAATAAGCTCACAATCATTACAATTGCGAGCTTCATTCTCTGTATAACATTGGAGGCTTGTTGCTGCATCTAAAAGAACTATCATTGAGGGATCAATTAAACCAAATTCAGAACCAATCCCTTCAATTATAGCCCCCATCCAATCATTATAAATGTATCTTTTATGGTATTCACCACAAACGTCCACGGAATCAATTTCACTTATAACAAGTTGTTCACCATTAAGATCAGACCATTGCTTACCTCCATAGCCATTGACAATTGTATCGCCCACCGATAGGTTAAAATCATATATAATTGTTTCATTTCCGTTATCAGCACTAATAAACCTAACCGTTTTATCGAAATTATTAATTTCTCCAATATACTCCTGATAAACCTTACCTTCTGAACTCCCCCCTCCGGAAAATCCATAAACCATCTTTCTATACGAATAGAGTTTATAATACTCCTTTCCTTCGATAATAGCTTTTCCATCACAGTAGTATTGATTTACCTGAGAAGTTGAGCCAAAATCATCAAAGCTAGTCCAACTGCACAGCCAAATGCCATTTTCGAAATTAAAGGGTTTGTATTGTGCATGCATATTAAAGCAATTAATGGCAAAAAAAATGATAATAAAAATCCCTTTCATTCTGTTTATAATTTGTTTTCAATTGACTTTGCGGAACCTGCAAGCCCAATTATCAGACAGTCTGTCCAGTTTAGCATGAAACCTTTGTAGCCCCCCGCATCTAGCTGGACTTGTTTATGTTATTTTAGATCATTATAAAACAAAAAGTTCCAGATAAAATAAAAAAGTCCGGTATTAACCGGACTTTTTTATTTTATATTATCTCAACGGATACTTTTTCAAAATTTCATTGGACTTAATTAGCAAGTCGATATATTGAGCCCTTTTATACACAAATGGATCATTGGTGTTTTTATTGGATAACTTTCCTTTGAAATCGTTTAATGATTTATATCCTTTTTTATCCATCCAGTTTTCAAGCTCAGAAATTATTGTAGATATGTATTCAATTTTATTTTTATAAACTGCACTAACTATTTCAACGCAATCAGCACCGGCCAATATCATTTTAGCAACATGCTCACCAGTATAAATACCTGAATTGGCACAAATATTTGCATTTATATTCCCGTATAAAAGCCCTGCAAAACGCAGTGCCAGTTTATGCCTGTCTTCATATGTTAAATCAAATGGGGTAAAATGTTCTTCACTGTCAATATTAATATCCGGTTGAAACATCCTGTTAAATAAAACAAATGCATCTGCACCTTCTTTGTCCAACTTTGAAATAACATTTAACGGGTTAGCATAAAAAGGGCTCAATTTGACGCTTACAGGAATTTTCACCTTTTTCTTAATAGCCTTAATCACTTCAACCTGATTGCTTTCTATAGTGGCCCCTTCAATATCAAAATTTTTCGGAACAGAATAAAAGTTAAGCTCAAGAGCATCAACACCGGTTTGTTCAAGCATTAAAGCATAATCAACCCAGGTTTCTTTGTAAATTGCATTTAAACTGGCAATAACTGGTATCCCAACACTTTCCTTTGCGTTCCTGACATTAACCAAATGTTCTTCCGGTCCTGCATGCTGAAGTTCAGGAAAAAGCTTACCCATCTCTGCATTCCTGTCATTGTACTCTTCCAACTCGTCATCAAACTGTGCATTTTCCAATTGAATTTGTTCTTCAAATAATGATTTGAATACAATTGCCGCAGCCCCTGACTCTTCCGCTTTTTTAATGTTGTCAAGATTGGTAACCAAATTACTTGCACCAATAATTACCGGGTTCTTCAAATCAATACCTAAGTATTTTGTTTTTAAATCGGCCATATTTAAATATTATTATAATTTTGTTATTAATTCGATTTGTGTAAATTTAGATATTTTAAAATTAAAACCTGCTTTAATCCTGCTAAAAAAGATAATTTAGAATTGATAAATTTTACGTACCT
>JBNLCS010000744.1:0-2701 GCA_050303935.1 Bacteroidales bacterium | reverse complement strand
AGATACGACCTTTATAATTACAGCAGACAATGGTAGTCCTGCGCTTTATGATACATTAACGGTAATTTTTACTGTTACCAAACCGTATGTTAACCATGCTCCGGTAATTACTGAAGGGACAACTCGACAAGTCGATACATTATTTTACAATTCATTGGTTGATGAAACAGTTAATATATGCCTGAATGTGTATGACCCGGATAGCATAGACCAGGTAAGCCCGGGAAATATTACACTGGAAGAAGGCCATGCCGAAATAACCCATCCGGGTACCGGAACGCTGTGTTTCGCGGTAACCCCTGCAATAGGTTTTATCGGGCAAATATACATGTCGGTAACAGTTTGTGATAATGGGGACCCGGTATTATGTGATTCCGTTATTGTTTCATTGTTTGTTGAACCAAAATTTGAGTTCTCACAGGCTATTTCCCCAAACAATGATGGTATTAACGACTTTCTCACCATATCTGGCATAGACAGGTTCCCGGAAAATGTACTGACCATTTTTAACAGGTGGGGGGATGTAATATTTAAACAACAGGGATATGACAATAGCGATGACAGGTCATGGTTTGGACAATCCGGCACGTATACAAACGCGAAGATTGCGCCGGAGGGTACTTATTTTTATATACTCGAAATAAAAGGATATACAAAGACAATAAAAGGTTTTTTAGTGTTAAAAAGATAAAATTATGAAGAGATTATATATAGCATTATTGTTGCTTGCTATAGCATATATGGCTGGCAAAGCACAACAAGAGGTCCTTTATACACAATATGTTTACAACGAATTAACCATAAACCCGGCTTATGCGGGATATCATGATAATTTAAATATTACCCTCAACAGCAGGAAACAATGGCTTGGCCTGGAAGGTTCCCCAATGACCATGACACTTGCAGGCCATAAAACACTCAAGGTTAAGGGGCCGGAATGTAAAAACTTTGTTATTCAGGATGGAAGGGTAAAAAGTAACAGGATGCAGAACAGGGTAGGTTTGGGTGTGTTGCTTTATAATGATAAAATTGGCGTTGATAATACATTACAGGGTAGTTTCGCATATTCGTATAAAATAGTTTTTAAAGAAAGTAGATTGTCGTTTGGGTTACAGGCATCCGTTTTAAATTATAGTCAAAATTTTATAAACCTGGAAGGATACAACAATGAAGACCCTTTATTTGCTGAAAACACCCAACATACCATGGTAAATTTTGGTACAGGTGTGTTTTTCGACAGTCATCGGTATTATGTTGGGCTTTCGGTTCCACAAATCATAAAAAATTATCTTGATCCTGTAAAAATTGAAAATAACCGTCAGCTAAGGCAATATTTTTTAACAGGGGGCTATTTGTTTTTCCTGAACAATTACCACAAAGTAAAACCTTCTTTTATGATGCGATATACCGAAGAAGTACCATTTCAGTTAGATTTAAATGTTATGGTAACCTATTATGATAAAATATATTATGGGGTTTCTTACCGGAACAAAAACACGGTTAGTGCCATTTTCCAGCTTTATTTTGCCAAACAAATAAGAATAGGTATGGCATATGATTACGTGTTGAGTGATTTTAAAAAGGCCACCAGTGGCACCGTTGAAGTCATGCTAAACTATAATTTCAGAAACCAGGACCATAAAGTAGTAGATCCGAGATATTTCTAACATGCAAAATAATTGTAACAAACAAGCTCTAAAAATAGTTTTTTGTGTTGTCATGGTATTTTGTTTTTCTACCCGTGCAGGAGCGCAAAAACGTGATAATTTATCATATTTTGATATGAAGGTGTTGGAAAAGGCAAACACGTATTTTGAGGCGGAAGATTATGTAGGTGCCCTTTCCGGTTTCATGAAACTTACTAAAAAAGTACCGGACGATACCGTTATTGTATTCAAAATAGCTGAAAGTTTAAAAATGCTAAACAGTTATGCCGAATCCGAAAAATGGTACGGGAGCATTCTCGATAATCAACATGAAGGGTTGGGTGTTGAAGCGAAACATATATTGAATTATGCACAGGTTTTAACGATTAATGGTAAATACAACAGGGCGCTTTACTGGTACAAAGCATATTATTTTTCTAACAGTTCCGACCCGCGGGGCAAAGCGGGGATCCGGACAATTGAAAACCTGAACAAACTCTATTACGATACCATGTTTTATGTGGCGTATCCCGCCCGTATCAATACCATATACGCAGAATTTAGCCCGTCATTCTACAATAACGGTATTGTATTTGTTTCAAACAGGCCAAAAGCCAGGGTGTCAAAATCAGATAAGGGAAATAAACCTGCTTACTTTACCTGGTATTTTTCCGGTATGGATGAGAACGGAAAACTTATTGACCCTGTTCCGTTTAACCGGAAAAAAAATATAGAGACCGATTTTAATGAAGGACCGGTTGTGTTTTATGATGGTGGCAGAAAAATGATTTTCAGTCAAAATACCGGGATAGAAAAAAAATCGCGTGAAGAAACCCTGGTTTATCCGGTACACCTGTTTTCTGCAGTTATGAACGATAAAGGTGACTGGGACAGTATAAAACGATTGGATTTTTGCAGGGATGCCTGTTCATATGCCCAGCCGGCCATTACATCCGATGGAAAAAACCTGGTTTTTTCATCTAATTTACCGGGTGGGACAGGGGAAACCGACTTATATAGAAGTACGTTTGCAAACGGTTTCTGGCAGGAACCGG
>JBNLCS010000743.1:0-2736 GCA_050303935.1 Bacteroidales bacterium | reverse complement strand
TACCAGGTTTTATTTTTCTCTTCCCATGGCCACTTAAAACTGGTGAAAAGCAGTAACACTTTTTTTGAATGGGTGCGTTAGTTTTAAGGTATCAAACCAGGTTACTTTAAATTAAATAGTATTAACTATAAAAAAAGCTTCTTAACCATAGTTTGAAAAGATTGACCCGCATTATTGGCTTTGCCGAGCTTCGGTTCATGCAATTCTTTTCATTTTTGAATGAATGAGCGATGGGATGTGGGTTGCAATACAGAAAATCCCCATTTAGAGATACCCAAATTTGGGGAATGTAATGAACCCAAGTTTGAGGTATATCTTAATCGTGAGAAAAATTAGTGAATTTTTTGGGTTAAGGGGGCATATAAAATGTATGCCCCCTTTTCTAATTCAACTAAACTTATGAGATAAATAATCTTTTAAATTAAAACTGGTGGAATGTAGTAACACTTTTTGCAGGTAACGAATAAGTGAATGTGTTATTCGAAAGTGCGATATTCCCTTTTGATGACATATTCTCGTTACCGGAAGTACGGTGTACATTTAATGAACTAACTCCTGTTACATTTGAAACATTGAATGTTTGGTTAACAGATGAGTTCCCCATATTAACAGCAACAATTACTAACCCGCCACCACGGTAAGCAGTAACATATACATTTGGGGATGGGTTATAGTCGCATCCGATACGTTGTTTTCCAGGACGTACCCATTTGGCGAACTGGCCCATTGTATAACCGTTTTTGTTTATATAACCACTGTTTGTAACAAGGTTTACATTTAGGTCATTGTCATTTACCCACCACCAGATATAGGCACTAAAATGATGGTTCATACAATCGCTTATTTGTTTGGCAATATCCATACATGCATTAATATCATTTGTACCGTTGATATAATACTCGGTCATCCATACACGTTTTCCTTTGTTAAGGGCATTTGTGTGAGTGTAAAGCCCGCCTCCGTATAAATGTCCGGCAACCACTGAGATATGGCTTGCAGCTACTGCATCGTTCAATGTTGGGTCAGTATACTGGTCCTGGAAATTGATTGCATCGGCTATAACAATTGGTTTGCCAATATTCTGGGCATAATCACGGCAGATAATACGGAACTGTTCCCCATTAATATTACCGTCTTCCAAAGATCCATCTGGTTCATTTTTAAGGGAAACATAATCGGCACCTATATAATTGGCAGCATCCCTTATCCAATTGCAATAATTGCCATATTGCCATGAGGCTACCGTGTTACCGTCTCTATATGCATCCGGTATTTTCCAGGGGCAACCAAGCACCTTTGCACCGCGTGCATGTGCAGCCGACGCGTTGTTCCTTTCATCGTCCCACCAATTATTCTGGTCAAAACGGACACGTAGTAACGACATACCAAGGGTATTGTATAATGCATCGTTTTTTGCAGTGCTTAAAGTACCACACCAGGCGCTAGAAAAGCCAAAGCCGTCCATCGTTTGATAATAAGTGTTTCCATTAATATTACAACCACCCGATGAAGAATTTAAATTTTCAAGGGTAAAAAGTTGATTACTTTGATTATTGCCTATGGTCCATTGCAATACATTTGCCCCATCTGAAGTTGAAAAATTATAAATATCAAGGCATTTATCACTATGTTTGGCAACAATGTTATAACCATTTGATGCTGGGACAAACTTAAATAGTTGGTTGTCTCCACCCCAATAATCCCAAATGAGAGCATTTGCCCCATTGTCATTTGATACAGCTTCAATATCGATTGCCTTGTTGGTAGCATTGGAAGGTGATAGTGAGTACCAATTGTCGCCTCTGTTCACCAAAACCCATTTTTGATGTGCCAGGCCAAGATATGTCCATTGCTGAACGTTTGCCCCGTTTGATGTGGACCCCTCAGATACTTCTAATACTTTATTGCTATTTACAGAAGTAATTTTATAGGTTCCATTTGCTATGTAGGTTCCCGGGGCACTTTTAAGCTTGAATTTTGTATCCTGTTGGTTATCCACTAAAGGATCATCTTCAGAACAACTGGCGAGAACCAGAATAGCTGCGATAAATAATGATTTAAAAAACTTTTTTTTCATAATTAATTTGATTAATAGTTAAACAATCTGTTTTGAATAGTTATGTTGTTCTTTATGTATTTATACTTTGTACAACATGAGGTATTACAAGTTTTGATGAATAGTTTAATTTATACTAGGTTAAAGGTTATATTCATAAGTAATCAATACCATACCAGTAAATCTTTTGCCCTTTGGGTAGTATTGGATTCTCCAGACCAATTATTTTGATTTGGAAAAACGATTGAGGCATTATGGCAATTGTAAGGTCAATTTATCCATAACAGTCGCCATAAGTCTTGTTAATCTCAGTGGTGTTTGATCACCAATCCAGCGCAGAAAACGTATACGCCCAAATCCTCTGACAATTTGTGCCTGGTTATTAGAGTTAATGGTTGATGTTTGAGTAAATGTGTTTGTATAAGAACACATTAGCGTTAAACAGGATACGGTAGTAAAAAAGAATACTTGGTTTTTCATAGCAATAGTTTTGAATAGTTAGCAATGAGTAAAGTTTTGAATATTGAGTAATAAAAACATTAGTGAATGAATATAATTTTAAATCGATGCAAAGTAGGTTAAATGAGATAATTTTGATTTCAAATATGTTCCAAATTATGTCAAATTTGATGCATAATATACCTGTTTAATTTCACCGAAGATATACATTTTTTAGTGAC
>JBNLCS010000742.1:0-8826 GCA_050303935.1 Bacteroidales bacterium | reverse complement strand
GCTCTTCCGATCTAATTTGTATTAAAATACAATTTTTTGGTTGCTTGCAGTTTCATTGCAAATTCAATTCCCTTATTTGAGAAGTCAGCAATATTTTGACGTTTTACATTGGGATACTGTCCTGCAACTTGAATTATATTGTTGCCTTTAGCGGCAAAAATGGTTAATTCTGTTTGTAAACGGGAATTGAAAAAGTATTGTAACCAACCTACTTCATAATTAAACATTTCTTCCGGTTTTAAATCAGGATTTGGGGCAAACAAGTACATTTCCATGATGGTGGGGCTTCTGAATCCTTTTGAAAAAGAGGCTTTTACTGTTGTGACTGTGGTTGGGTTGTAATTTATTCCTGCCAAGGGAATAAGCTCATTGCCGTAACTGGAATTATTTTCGATTCTTAAACCTGCACTTAGCGATATTTTTTGAAAAAAAGATTGTTGCACATAGGTGTAAAAAGCAAGTTCATTAATGGTTATTAAACTATCCTTGGCCACGCCACTATTCCCTTTACCACCGTATTGTTTGGTATCGATTCCGGTAGTAAGTTTATTTCCTTCAAACAATTGCATTGTTTGATAAAACATGGCTCCGCTGTTTCTGTCTTTTGAATGCCAACCATCGAATAAATCGTGAGTGCCAAAATTATGATATGCTTTCAGGGCACCATTAAAATACGTATATCTATTTTCAATTGACACTGCTGTTTTTCCCCGGATGATATCTATATTAAATGGTGCTGGTTCTTCTGTATAAACAGGACCGTTGTCGTTAGCATAGTACTTGGCAAGGTTAAAGTCGGCAGTCACTTTTATATGGTCGCTTTCTTGGTAGACGAATTTGGTATATCCATTTGTGATTTTAAAGTCGGTATTTTCTCTTATGCCATCGGTTTGATCTTGGTTGATGGAAGCAAATACGCTTAGTTTATTTTTTGCAAAACCAGCGGTTCCATAATATTTTTGAGTATTGTATGAACCGTACGATGCTCCGATATTTGCATTTATACCTTCCTTATGTTGTTGGGCGGTAATAATATTAACAACACCGCCCATGGCATTGGAACCATAAAGAATAGAAGCTGGCCCTCTTATTATTTCCACTTTTTCAACATCCGATGCCACGTAAGCATCAGGCAACGGATGGCCGAAAATGCCTTGGTATTGGGGATGTCCGTCAATCAATATTAGTACTTCCGTATTAGGTGAACCGCTTATTCCCCGGATACTTATTGCACCTGAACCGCCTGTTGAAACACCAAAACCTAAAATATTTCTTTCAGTTATAAAAACCCCTGGCGAACAAGTGCTTAATGTTGGTAAAATGTTTATCTCCCCCGTGCTTTCTATATCCTGTTTCGATATTTTAGATACTGAAACGGGCACAAGTTTTCTTGCAACTTCAATTTTAGATCCGGTTATTACTATCTCGTTTATTGAAATAGTATCATCAATGGTTTCCTGTGAAAACAATTCATTTTGTATGCATACAGTCATGCACAGGATCATTGGTAGTTGGGTGAAATTTATTTTTTTCATAAGTAATATTACTAATTTGTAATTCGTGTTACTATATGGTTAAAAAAAGTTTAATTCACTTTAATTTAAAATACGTATTACATTCTGTCTTTTCTGTACTTAAGTAAACATTTTGATTTTAGCTCATTGTCCCTTTCTGGCTTGTCAGGTAAGGTTTCTGAACAAATGACCTCTCCAACTTAGAGCCCTAATAAAATTAATAGTCCACTTAGTGCCACTGTTGCTCCGGCAATAACATGGGTATATTTTTCCAGTTTCTCCACTTTAAAAAAACGTACACCAAAATTTGTGGCTAAAACAATTACGAGCATGGTGGTTATTGTTGTAATTGCAAAAACCAATGTTACAGCAATTAAACCCAATATTGAAGCCTGTGCAGCAGGATACATAAGTATAGGGATAAGAGGCTCGCATGGGCCTAATACAAACACCAAAAAAAGTATCCACGGGGTTAGATTTGTATTTTGCCTGGCATGGTTATGACTGTGTGGTATATTTGAGGTTTCAATTGCTTCATGTTCGTGCTTATGCTCATGTGAATGGACCAATTTACCATGTGCATGAACATGCTTATGTAGTTTTTTCTTTTTCAGCTTCCATATGCCCCAACTTAAATAGCCAAGACCAACAATCAGAAAAGCCCATGCAGCCCAATTTCCGCGAACAGACTCTATTACATTAAGCTTGCTTAGGCCGATACCAAAAATAATCCCAATGGTACCTATCACAATTGAACTCCCAACATGTCCCAAACCACATAGTACAGTAATGCTGATTGTTCGGAATGTTGACCAATTACGGGCTTTGGACATTACAATAAATGGTAAATAATGATCAGGCCCTAAGGCTGTATGTACAAACCCGATGGATGCCGCTGTTATCATTAATATCCAAATTTCATTATTCATAATTTCTTTGTTTCGTAATTTCACATAGCATACCAGATACCGGCTAATCATAGCAAGACATGCTGTTATAATAATGGTGATATTGAAATTTCTTTAAGAATGGTAGAAAACAATTGTTTGCATTGTAATATGAATTTCAAAATCAAAAAATAATATCGTGTTACTATTTTTATAATTGTTGTTACTAAACTACAAATATAAAATTTATTCAACGATACATAGTTTTTGATACAAATTTTTTACATATTTTTTCATTTGGTAACTCGCTTAACACTTGTCATGGAATTGCCAAAACGTCTTAACAGATGTTTGTACGTAGAGTCAATAAAATCAAAAGGTATTTAAGGATCACACAATTGTCAACAGTGATTAGTTTAAAATTAATCAATATCAAAAAAGGGATACAATGCGATTTATTTTATCAGGGAGCCATTTTATTTGTCAGTTCAAGAAATTTGCTATAATCGATTTTTAAACCCAGAAGATTATAGGCTTTTTTTAGTGTGGAGCAATACTTACTATTATCTCTTGTTTTTCGAATAAAAAGGTGTGTTAATGCGGTGATTGTAGGCTGGGAAACCAACCATACAATAACTTTATGATTGTTTTTTTGGGGTTCGGTATTATATAACCCTGCAAGTTTATTTAATTCTTTAAGTCTGAATGAAATTTTACACTTTTTGTCAATATCAATTAATAAAGAACGTATGTTAGAGTAGCTTGTATCGTTTTTATATTCAGTATTAAGACGTTCCAGATCATCAAAATTTAAACTTTCCGATTGTAGCTTTACAATAGCAAAGTTGTATTCAGGATACATTAAGTAATAATTTTCTTTATGTGTTAAGTTCTTGTTATCCATTAACTATATTTTCTAAAACCGGTATTAAATTTTACACTTATAAAAGTGAGTCATAAACCAATTGACTCTATTTTTTAATCACTCATACTTCTTTTTCCTTAAAATACCGAAAGATTTTACAATATATTTATTTACTGATATATCCCAAATAACAATTGAACAAGATTTTAGTTTCAGGGTTGCTGTTAACAGCTTTAAGAGAGCATATGTAAGCTGTTACACGTTTTGTGACAGGTACATGTTGCTGGAACGGATCAAGTGAAAAAAGCGCATTGTTCTTTCGTGTTATTAAAGTAGAAGTTTTTTGGTAGATAAGTTCACTGAAGCAAATGATTTGTTTTAAAGTTCATGGGTATATAAAAAGATTTTAAGTATATCTTAAAAAAGATGATAAAGTTTTAGGTTAAACTGAAAATGGAAAAGAAGAAAACTTGAATTAGCAGTTTTCTTCCAGAGGTTTCCATTTATAATCAATTAATATATATTTTTACATCATGTATGTTAAAATAAACGATGCCAATAGCAATGAGGCCAAATGATATGATGTGTTAATGAAAAATAATTTCCACGATCTTTTTTCCCAAACCGTCGCCCCCAGTTCACCGGGAAGATAAAAACCTAACCATGTAAAAATTGCAGAGTTTAATGCACTTGCGTATAAACTCATATCTTTGATACCAGGAACAAATTGCCAGGCCGCAATGTTATGGGAAAATACCCAGGCAAATAAAAAGTTACCTATTATCATAAAAGTCATCCCTTTTAGCATTACCCCTTTTTCAGGTTTTTCATTAGGGTCGTAGCCCATTTCTTTTCCCCATGCTTTTCCAAACAAAGGGGTGTACCATAAAAATCCAAGAATAAAATTAGCTACTACTGTGATGATTACAGCGATAAAATTGATTTGAAGTTCCATTGTACTTATTTTGAATGATTATCCTACTCGTAAGGCTTTTCGGTACCGCCCCGTTTAAATATGGTCCGGCTCCATGTATAATGTTGCAAACTAAATTAGTGAATTATAAATCTAAAGGCAATATATATAAAGATTAAATAAAAGTTAAATGGTTTTCTTTATAAATTTTGTACGTAACCATATTGTGTAAAGGCTTAATAATGTTGTAGATATATCTGTATTTTCATATATCCAATAATGTGTTGGCATTGTCGAAAATCTGACATATGTTGGATTAAATTTATTTACTTTCAAAATAAATAGTACATATTTTATATTCTGCTTTTATAGGTTCTCCCAATTTATCTTTTGCAGGAACATAATCTGGAAATGAATATAACAACCTTGTCTTAAAACTTTAAATTTTATGAAAAATCTTCCAATTATTGTCACAAAAATACGTTGAAACAAGACATTATAGTATATCTGTTTGTATTTGTGAAATTGTTTAAAGGCAGTAATAAATATTAATTTTTAATCCGTAATCTCAACTTTTCAAAAAAACAAATTATGAAAAAAGTTTATTTAGTATCAATTTTAATGGCAACAGTACTTGCTTCATATAGTGCAAAAAAAGGATCATATGCCAAAGAAACAGACATTGACGGAAATAAAGTGATCAATTGTAATATGAGCGATGTAAAAGACACCATTGATCTTTTACTCAGTGATGTTATTGAAAAATGTGAATTTATCCCGTTACAAACAACAGAGAAATCGTTGTTTGAAAGTGTTTATCATGTAGCAATATCTGATAACTATATTGCAATTCATAGCAGGGGGCAATCCCCAATTAAACTGTTTGATCGAAAAGGAAAATTTATAAGTGATATTGGGGCGATTGGGCATGGGCCGGGAGAATATTTATCCCTTTCCAATATACAATTAGACGAGGTAGCAAATAAAATATATTTAACGCCATTTGCCAATGCCTCAAAATTGATTGTTTACAGTTTAAATAACGAGTATTTATACGATATCCCCTTAAAATATAGGCAGACCAAATGTTATGCTTACGTTAAAGATAATAAGGTAACTGTTTTGTCAATGCCATTCAAAGATACAGGGGGCAAATCAATTCCAATTGCTTATCAACAAACCCTAAAAGGAGAATTGATACAAGAGGTAGCACCTGCAGAAAACCAGTTAATTAATCCCAGAAATAAGGAAGGGCAAATGGTAGGTTTTAATAGTGAGATTTCATCATCTTTCAACAATGGCGCTTATGATTTGTTTATTCTTCCGTGGGGCATGGAACCAAATAACACGTTATATTATTATAATACCCAAAAAAATGTATTAGAGCCTAAGTTTATGGCCACTTTTACCGGGAAATCAGAGGGCACATGGATCCGTGAGTGGAAAAACCATTATTGGGCATTTGTGTTTGGTGATAAATTTAAAGGGGCTAAAGTTGTAGTTGATAAAAATACCTTAAAGTCAAACTTCTTTCGGGTTAAAAATGACTTTTATGGTAATATCGAGATGTATAAATTTTATATGAGCAACAATGGTTGGTTTATAAATTCTGTTGCAGCAATCAGTTTAATTGAAAGAATAGAAACAGCGTTGGAAAACAAAAAATTAAGCAGTGCGGATAAAGCAAAGCTGAAGGATCTATTAAATAGGATCAACGAGAACGATAACGATGTTCTTTTTGTTGGTAAAATGAAATAACCAATCATTTGCAAATGGCTTGATGGGACTTAGATAAATTTAAATAAGAGGAAACGTAAGTTGGGTAATCCGTTGCAATGAATTTTTGAATCAGTGAGGTTAAAGTTTTAAGAACGCAAGTGAACTAAAATTATGTAGTTAAACTGATCCTGATTGTTTCGCATTGGTTCTAATGGTTTCTATTGCATGCCACTATGGGCGAAATGAAAAATGTTATTCATGTATGATACCCCGTCTGCTTGTGGCGGGGTTGTTCATTTCTGTTTAGGATTATAATTCGGTACTCAAAAAAATAGTAAGCAAATTTTTTTTTGCTTAATTCAGGTTTCTATATTCGGCAGGGCTCATCCCTGTTTTCTTTTTAAATATTTTACTAAAATGTTGCGGATATTCAAAACCTAAACCATAGGCAATTTCACCAATCGATTCTGCTGAATTTAATAATAGTGTTTTAGCCTTTTCAAGCATAAAAAAATGGATATGTTCCTGGGCATTTTTTCCTGTTTCTTTTTTTAAAAGGTCACTTAAATAATTCGGGGACATGTTCATTTCTTTACCACAATATTTAACAGAGGGCAGTCCTAGCTCTGTTGGTTTTCCTGTATTGAAATATTCTTTTAATAAATATTCAAATTTAGATACTACGTCTTTGTTAAGATTTGTGCGGGTATAAAACTGCCTGTCGTAATATCGCGTACAATAATCCAGTATAAGCTGAATATTGGATATAATCAAGTTTTGACTATGTTTGTCAATATTCTGGTTGTATTCGTTCTCAATTTTACCAGTTAAATTGGTAATGGTTTGCCTTTCTTCATCTGATAAGTGCAAGGCTTCGGTAACATCATAGGAGAAAAAACCATAATTGTCAATTTTTTTTCCCAATTCGGAATTTCTTATTAGGTCAGGATGAAAAACAAGCGACCAGCCTGAAGCATTTTCTGTTATGTGATCGGAATTGGATGTGATTACTTGTCCGGGGCCAATAAAAATGATTGTACCTTCCTGAAAATCATATGAATTTCTTCCATACCCAATTGATCCGGAAACCCCTTCCTTCATCATAATGTGGTACATGTTGGCTGAGAAACGCAGACCGGAAGGTAATTCGCTAAAATTTGAATCCCGGTGCTGAAAAACTGATACCAACGGATGTTTCGGCTTGTCAAGACCAAACATTTCATGGGCGTGGGTTATGCTGGTTGCTTTAATTATATCTTGCATATTCATTTTGGTTATATTCTCAAATTTTATACTGGTTCTTAACAGGTTTGTTAAAGCAAAGATGTTTAGAACCAGTTATACGCGGCAGAACCAGGTTTATGTTTTTTTACAACCGGAACGTAGAGCTCATTGACGAAGGAAATAAACCTGGGGTCTTTCGGTATAATTTCTGATTTATTCAGCATTATAATTTCATTAGCGAAGTATATATTTTTATGCGAAAACAGTTTCTAAATGTATGAAAATAATTAGTAGGAGACACCAGTCATTTGTTCTGATAGTTGCCATAACCTTTTTGCAGCTTCCTGATCGTGTGAACGTTTATTTGATTTTACTTTTACCGGATATCCCTGCATTTCCATAAATCCCCCCGGACCGTAATAATCACCTGGTTTAACTTCAGGGTCAACAGCGGCCCGTAATGTAGGTAAGGTCCCTTTTTTTACACTTTGCCCAAAAATTGGATTTAGAAAATTGAAAAAACCCGAATGGCGTTGCAATTCTGTTTGTGTCCAACCAGGATGCGCAGCGGTAACAGTTGGCCTGTTTTTTTCGTCTTTAAATTTTCGGGCCAGTTCATAGGTAAAATATAAGTTTGCAATTTTGCTGTCGCCATAAGCCCGTTGGGTATTATATTTTCTTTTTTCCCAATTAAGGTCGTTAAAATCAATGTTGCCCATTTGGTGTGCCATGCTTGAAGTGGCCACAATACGGGAACCTTTGGTGCTTTTTAACAAAGGCATTAAAAAACCGGTTAGCGCAAAATGTCCCAAATGATTTGTTCCCATTTGTATTTCAAAGCCATCTTTGGTTTTTGAATAAGGGCACATCATTACACCTGCATTATTGATCAGGATATCCAAATGGTCAAATTTGTTTTTAAAATTGCCTGCAAAGTTTTTTATTGATTCCATGCTTGACAGGTCCAGCTTATAGACTTCAATTTTAGCTCTTGGGGATTTTACGATAATTTCTTTTGCAACTATTTCACCTTTCTCTATATTTCGTACAGCCATGATTACAGTGGCGTTTTTACCGGCTAAAACACGACAGGCTTCTTTTCCAAGTCCGCTTGAGGCTCCGGTTACTATCACTAATTTTCCTGATTGATCAGGTATATTATCTGAATTCCATTTTTTGTTTGCCATGATTTTTATTTTAAAATTATCCAGATACAAATTTATATGCTGTAAACTGAATGAATGTATACAAATTACTGATTTAATTATACATTTTACAGGAGGGCTGTTAATTGTTGGTTTATTTGTAATATTTTAATTGTTAGTTACTTGTATGTATAATTGGGTGTTGTTGTGTAAAAAATTTTGGAGAAAGACCAAGCAATTTATAATAATACTAATTGGTACTACGTTGGTAGAAAATTTTCCGGGTTTTACTGAGGAAAGTAAAGTTGTTGATTACTGGCAGTGCTATTGTGATGATGGTTTGGTTGGTGTTAATTGTTTGGTAGTTAGTGTTTTAATTTTTTTATTGGTTTTTTTTTGAAGTGAACTATTATCAGGATATTTTGTTTTATATCAATAATAAAAAATAACCAATTTATGTTTGCAAACGCAAATTTTTAAAAGTGTATTAGTAAAACTTTTAAAATTACTAATTTTGGAAACTACAATTAAATAATCACGATCATGAAAAAGCTAATTA
>JBNLCS010000741.1:0-1939 GCA_050303935.1 Bacteroidales bacterium | reverse complement strand
AAAAGGATCAAGTTTGTGATGAAATGACTGGAAGTGAAAATTCTTAATTACACCAATTACTTTTGCTACACGATCGTACATGTATATTTCTGTTCCAATAATATTATTACTATCCAGTTCAAATGCTTTTACGGCTGTTTCACTAATTATTAGAGTTTGATATCGATCACTAGGCATATCCCATGAAAAGTTTCTTCCCTTGATCAATTGAAGACCCATTGTTTCAATAAAGTCCGGATCAACAGGTAACTCCTGAAAATATCTCCTGGATCCGTTTATCTCACGAGTAAGTGTTACACAAATTTGCCCCAATTCGCTCTGTGAACCAGCTATGTTTTCAATATTAGGATTTTCTAATAATCCTTCTTTAAATACATTAAATCTCCTAAGCAAATTATTATTAAGTTTGGTGTATATAACCTGCTGATTATCAAAACCCAAACCTTTTTTATTTACATACTTGAATTGTCTTGATATTGTTAAAACACTAATAATTAAAGTAATTGAAATAACAAACTGGATAACAACCATTGTCTGCCTGATAAAATGCCTGTCTTTTTTAGTGAAATTGCTTTGGAAGGCATTCACGGGGACATTCGACGTGAGCTTTAATGCAGGATATAAACCGGCTATGGCACCCAGGATTATAGCAGATAACAGTAAAAAGAAAATAATACCTGGATTTCCGATGTTCTGTTCAATGCTTAGTAAATTATTAATTATTGGTGTTACTGCAACAATAAATAATACCGATATTATAACAGCAAATATTGAATATTGGATGGATTCAGTTAAAATATTAAAAATTAACTTAAGCCGGCTTGCCCCATTAATTTTACGGATTAAGAGGGCCGGATAAACCGAAAATAGTTTGGCTGTGGACAGATTTATATAATTAATAATAGCAATAAGTAATATCAATACCCCAATGATAGAATTGTACCTGATTAATTGTCTTTTATTATTACTGAAAAAATACAAGTCGTTCAAATTGATGGTGCTTAGTTCATGTTGTGCAGCTTGTTCGCTTTCTGGATCAATACCATAAACTTCCTCATCCAGATCATGGCCAAACTTTTTAAGTTTTGTTTTAAACGTATTTAAATCTGTTTCTTCTTTTAACAATACATACGTATGGCAATAACCATCTCGCCAATTTTCATCGGGCTTCATACCATTCGGGCGTATTTTATCTAAAGAGGAAAATGGTATTATTGCCCCGAATTTTAGTGTTGAATTTGAAGGGAAGTCATCGACAATAGCCCGTATTGTTAAAGTTAATTCCCTTGGAGGAAAGATAGCTTTGTAGTCCACAGTAGTTCCCACTACATCGGTTTCTCCAAAAATACGCATGGCATTTTTCCGGGTTAGGACTATGCTATTCGGGTCGTTTAAAGCAGATCCAATATCACCATGCAGTACATTGCATGTAAAAATATCATCAAAATCTGAATCTGAATAAACCACATCGTTTACTTTTGCTTTTTGTTCAAGGTTTGCACTACTTTGTATGTATGCCTCTCCGTCGTTTGAAGTCCTTACAATATTTTCTATTTCGGGGAATACATTCTTTACATGATTGTATAATGGAGGCACGGTTGACAGGGTTTTACTATATCTTAAAAGATAAATTCTGTCCTTATTTTTTAAAAATCCATCATGTCCCAATTCATAATTTACCCAAAAAAATATTACTATAACACATATTATTCCGATTGCTAATCCCAATATATTTATCGATGAATAAACAGGATTTTGTATAATATCTCGAAACGTTGTTTTAAAATAATTTTTCATCGTAATATTTGTTTTATCAAGGTTGAAATTATTTTTACCTCAAAGTTTCCAAAATGCCAATGGCTTAATTTCGCCTTATGCTATTCATACCGCAAAGCCTCCACCGGGTTTTTCGTAGCAGTTCGCCAACTTTGCCAGCTTA
>JBNLCS010000740.1:0-2717 GCA_050303935.1 Bacteroidales bacterium | reverse complement strand
ATCGAACAGTACCTTCATGTCCAAGATTGAATCAATGGCCACTCCTGCTTTTCCCACATCACCCACAACACGTTCGTGGTCTGAATCATATCCTCTGTGTGTTGCCAGATCAAAAGCTACAGACAAGCCTTTCTGCCCAGCTGCAAGATTTCTGCGATAGAAAGCATTGGACTCCTCGGCGGTAGAAAATCCAGCATATTGACGAATGGTCCAGGGTCGCATCACATACATGGTTGAATATGGCCCCCGCAAATAAGGAACAATTCCTGCGGCGTAGTCAAGGTGTTCCATATCCAGTAAATCTTCTTTTTTATACACCGGCTTAACAGCTATCTGTTCAGGTGTCAGCCAGTTCTTCTCTGTATCGTTGGATTTTTGCCGATCCGTACTTTTTTTGTTGTCTTCCGATACTTTTTTAAAATCTATATTTTTAAAATCTGGTCTCATTTTAATCTACTAAAAGTTGAAAAAATCAATTAATTGCTAAGAGTTTATGAAATTCAAGCAGCGTTTCGAGCATATTTGACCGCATATGGATAAAATGTTCAATGCCCTTCTTTTTCAATTCTTCCATGCATTGAGGAGCGCCGGCAACAACCAGAAGTTTGTTTTTGTCCAGGTGCTTTTTGATAGTTGGGGCCAATTCAGCATATTCTTCATCTGAACTACAAGCAACTATAATATCCGGGTTTTGCTTTTTTATTTCTTCCATGCCTTCTTCAACTGAACAAAATCCCAGATTGTCAATAATTTTATATCCTGCGCAGGCAAAAAAACCTGACGAAAAAGAAGCCCTTGCTTTTCGCATAACCGGATTACCGTATGTAAATAAAAATACGTTGGGCGTATGGTGGTGATTCTCTGTCCTTAACCTTAATTCTTCAAAAGGTTGTGCAGCCCTAATCGGACGCAATGGTTGAGCGATTATGAAATTTTTAGGTCCCTGTGATTCAAATACGTTGGTTTCATCAATTTTATTGTTGATTTTTTCTTCAGAATTGGGATATTGGTTTGTGCCAAGCATGGCTTCCCTCCCGGTAGCAACCATGGCTTTTCTTTTCTCAACAATTTCATTAATACTGCTTTGAATTATACCTTGCTTAAAAGCTTCCAGATACCCGCCTGCACCTTCGATTTTGATAAAAAAGTCCCATGCATGCCTGGCTATACTATCAGTAAGGTTTTCGATATAATAAGACCCGGCACCGGGATCAACGGTTTTATTAAAATATGCTTCTTCTTTTAATATTATTTGGATGTTGCGTGCTATTCTTTCAGAGAAATCACTTGTTGATGTATATACAGCATCAAAAGGGGCTACTTGAAAAGAATCAACGCCGCCTAATACAGCCGACATACATTCCGTTGTTGCCCGTAATATATTTACATGTGGATCATAACAGGTTTTATTAAAGGATTGAGTTTCCGCGTGAATATAAGCTGCTGAACATTGCTCGTTTGAAAGTCCATACTGTTTCAAAATGGTTGACCATAACAAACGTACGGACCTGAACTTTGCAAGTTCCATAAAATAATTATTCCCGGTACTAAATATAAAATGAATAGAATTTGCTGCAATATGTGCAGGTATTCCCTGATCTGTAAGCCTTGCCATATAATCATTGCCAACTGATAACGCATAGGCCAGTTCCTGGGTTACAGAAGCCCCGGCATTTCCAAAATTAGAACCGTTAACACCTACAACCTTAAATCCCGGCAAAGAAGTCCCGGCTTCCTTAACTAATTGCTCCAGTTTTTTGAAATCTTCATCTTCGTTCTGATAAAATGAACCTTTACAAGTTAAATGTCCTAACGGATCATATCCTATTGTACCTTTTGCTTTTTTTTCAGCGCCAAGTTTTTTTAATTCTTCCGAGAGATAAGTGACGAATTCATATGATGCTTTTCCAGTTCTTAAATGTGCCGGGATTTTAGTAAAATCAATTCCTTTAATAATATCAAGAAACTTATCCCTAGAGTCAATATCTTTCCTGCATATCTTTATCCCTATGGATGTTACCCCTTTAACCAGGGCTTCTTTAATCTGTTTATTCGTTAATGCAGGATCTTTGGCCACAAAACCCTGTCTGATTTCCCAATTATTACATTCTGTTTTTTGTCCCCGGACATATGGAAATTCATTCGGGTTTACTTCAAGATAGCTTAATTCTTCCAAGTCCTCGCTTCTGTAGTAAGGTTTAATTTTTAAACCATCAATAGTTTTCCAAACAAGTTTTTTTTCATAATCAGCACCTTTCAGGTCTTTTTGGATAACTTCTTCCCATTGTTCGGTGGATATGGGATCAAAATCACTGAAAAGTTTTTGATTTACATTTTTACTGTTCATAATAATAAGCCGTATAGTTCAAAGGCAGCAAAAATAAGCTTTTTTAATAGATAAAAAGATAATTTGTCCTTGATGATCAATCTTGTACATTCCAAAATTCGACAAAGAATAAAATACCAAACTGAAATCTAAACAACTTCGATTGTTTACATAATTGTATTTTGTTGATATACTGAAAATTACACAAAAACACATCTCTTTTGGTAAAACTTAATTATTCAAATGAAGATGATGTGTTTTACAGCATAAATATACTTAGAGACTGTTTAAAATTCGTTTTTGGAATTTTTTATAGTGTATTTTTGTTCCAGATGAGGTGGATTTGATGCGAATAGCATTGACTATTTAAAGAAAATCCAACAAAATATGG
>JBNLCS010000739.1:0-3319 GCA_050303935.1 Bacteroidales bacterium | reverse complement strand
ATCCATTTGGAAAATCAAAAATATCAGGAATGCCTGCAATTTTTTAAACCAAGAAAATAATTACATTCATTGGTAAGCATAATAATACCGCATTACAACCGTTCTGAATTCCTGACAACTTCGCTTGAATCCATTTTAAATCAATCCTGTGAAGATTGGGAAGCCATAATAGTTGACGATGGATCAACAGATAACAGTAAAACCATTATCCAAACATTTACAAAAAAAGACAAGCGTTTTGTTTATATGGAGAGGAACCGTTTACCAAAAGGACCATCAACCTGCAGGAACCTGGGGGTGGAAAAGGCGAAAGGAGATTACCTTATTTTTTTTGATTCCGATGATATATTAGCTCCACATTGTGTAGAACATCGTCTGAATTTTATGCAAAGTAATTCCCATTGCGATCTGGCCGTTTTTAATTTGGAAATATTTAAAAATACCCCCGGTGACCAATCCAGGATTTTTAATAAATATGCTGCTGAAAATGAATCCTATCTGGAAATGTTCCTAAACTATCAATTACCCTGGCAAACAACATGTCCTGTATGGAAAAAATCTTTTTTTCAATTGCTTGGGGGATTTGATGAAAACATGATTATTATGGAAGACCCCGAATTACATACAAGGGCACTAATATATCCAAAGATTCAGTATCAAGTTTTAGCTGATTCACCCGCTGATTGCTTTTACAGGATGTCTTCATTTGATGCCGAAAAATCAGAAACATTTTTTGAACGGTCTATCAAAGGACGCATAGTTTATTTAAAAAAAATGGCTTCGCTTATTGAAAAATCACATTTCAACAATGATTATAAGAGAATGCTCATGAAAAAACTTTGGGGAACCTTTTACGATTTAATGAAATCATTTTTAATTGCGAAAGTCTATAAATATAAAAATGAATTTACGGACATTGTAGAATGGGCTAAACAAAAAAAACTGGTGAACCGCTACCATCTGTTAAAACTCAGGTTAATACTCAATACTGGAACAACCAATAGCAAAATCATTAAAACCCTTCACCTCAAAGGCATTTTATACAAATGGTTCTAAAAAAAATACTCAACTCTAAATAACGTGAGCAAACCAATACTAAAAATATTTTTTTCCGATTTCTGGAAAGGTTTTAACATCCATGATAATTATTTTACCAGTAATCTTTCATCACGTTTTGAATTGGAAATTACGCCCAATGCCGATATACTGATCCATTCGGTATACGGTCTCAATTACCTGGCATTTAACAAACTCAGGATTTGCTTCACAGGAGAAAACAAAAGACCTGATTATTCAAAAAGCGATTTCCATATAGGATTTGACCACTCCGATGATCCGAGATATTTTCGTTGGCCCGTTTTCCTTTTATACGGCTCACCGGGAAGATTAATAAAAAATACAAACCCGGAAGAAATTATCAGAGAAAAAAAACACTTTTGTAACATGATTGTAAGCAATCCAAAGGAAAAGAGGAGAATTGAGTTTTTCCACCAACTTTCCCGGTATAAGCCTGTAGATTCAGGTGGAAAACTGTTAAACAATATTGGCGGCCCGGTTTTAAATAAGTTGGATTTTGTAAAAAACTACAAATTTTCCATTGCTTTTGAGAATAATTCATATCCCGGTTATACAACCGAGAAAATCTATGAATCCATGTCTCAGAACTCCATTCCGATATATTGGGGCAATCCTGAAATTCACAGGGACTTTAATACCAAAAGCTTCATTAATTTGAATGATTTCAATTCGTTCGATGAAGCCATTGGTCAAATAAAAGAAATTGATCAAAACGAAAATCTTTACAGAAAAATACTGGATGAACCTTACTGGAATGATAATAAAGTACCTGAAAAATTCAATTCCGTTCACTTCCTAAATTTTTTAGAAAATATTATTGCACAAAAGAATAATATCGTACCTGTTGCAAAAAGAAGTCAGTGGATATATGCCAATTATTGGAGATTGAAAAAGAAAGTACAACGATTAATCAAATAAAGTGGTTCGTATTTCGGTAATAATACCTGTAAAAAATGGCGAAAAAACCATTAAGGACTGTTTAAATGCAATCTTTAATCAAACTCTTATTTCTCAAACGGAAGTAATAATTATAGATTCTGGCTCCACAGATAGCACACTCGAAATAGCCAGAAAATTTCAAGTAAGAATATTTGAGATCAAGGTCGAAGATTTTAACCACGGGAGAACACGTAATTATGGTATCTCATTGGCAAAGGGTGAACTTGTAGCATTCACAGTTCAGGATGCCGAAGCCATAAATAATATGTGGCTTGAAAACATGGCTTCACATTTTAAGGATAATGAAGTGGCAGGGGTTTGTGGTCAACAAGTAGTTTTACATCGGCCGGGTATCAATCCTCTCCAATGGTTCAGACCAATTTCTGAACCAGGAATTTCTAATCAACAATATAAAAACAGGAAAGATTTTTCAAAATTATCACCCAAACAGAAAAGATTTGTATGCGGATGGGACGATGTAAGCGCAATGTACCGTAAAAATATTATGCAGGTTATTCCCTTTGAACCTGTAATTTTTCAGGAAGATTGTCTCTGGGCTAAAATGGCATTATTAAATGGCCATAAAATAATTTTTGATAAACGTGCCAGGGTTCATCATTACCATCATACAACATATAATCAGCAATTCAACCGTAAAAAAATTGAATTTCTGTGCGATTATGCCATGTTTGAAAAAAAACCGGAAATAGAAAATCTTTTTAATTCTTTGCTTCTCATTCTAACAAGATCCATAAAATTTAAGGTTTCACCAAAATGGATCGTTTACAACACCGTGCATTTATTTGCCAATCGAAAGGCACAAAAATTCTTTTTAAAAAATTATGCCAATATTTCTCCTGACCAGGCAATGCAATTGCTATATAGTACCACGTCCAATTAAGGCCAAAACAATCCCAAAACAAATTAGATCCAAAATTAAAGCTCCAGTCCCTTTACATGAAACACTTGAATGAAGAATACAACCCACTGTTCTCGGTAATCATAGCCAATTACAACAATGCACATTTTCTGGCAGATTGTTTCCAAAGCCTCATGGAACAAACTTATAAAAACTTTGAAGTGGTTTTTGTAGATGATTGCAGTACCGATAATTCAGTTGAAATTGTTAAACAGTACCAGGCTAAATTAAATATCAGATTATTTGTAAATGAGAAAAATAAAAAACAGGGATATACAAAATATTTTGGAGCAAAACAGTCAAAAGGAGAGATATTAGGCCTCCTTGATCCGGACGACCAACTTACTTCTGATGCCATAGAAGTAATGGTAAAAACCCATTGGA
>JBNLCS010000738.1:0-3742 GCA_050303935.1 Bacteroidales bacterium | reverse complement strand
ATACTATTTTTATTTCTGAGCTAATTTGGTTTAACGATTGAACTATGCTGGTCAACCGGTTCAAGTTATCAGTATTTTCTTGTCGATGTAATGTGCAAACTATATAATTATTCCTTTTGAGTTTATATTTATTAATGATGTCGGATTTATTATTACTGAATTTGCTATAATACAATGTAGCATCGTACATAACATCACCAACATTTTTAATAGCACAATTTATACTTTCAAACCCTTCTTTTTTAAGATTATTAATTGCCGTAATTGTTGGACAAAATAAATAATCGCTGATACGGTCAGTTAAAACCCGGTTTATCTCTTCAGGCATAGCCATGTTGAATGAACGTAACCCAGCTTCAACATGTGCCACTTTAATATGAAGTTTTTTAGCGGCTAAGGCACCGGCAATGGTTGAGTTTGTATCTCCATAAACCATTACAATATCCGGTTTTTCTTTTAAAATAATCTCTTCAATTTTCTCAAGCATTCTTCCTGTCATTGCTCCATGCCCAAGGCTATTGATCTGTAAATTATAGTGGGGGAGGGGAATATTCATTTCTTTGAAGAAAATATCGGACATATTTTGATCAAAATGCTGACCGGTATGAACAATTACCTCATTTATTTCATTTTTTTCTTTTATGATCCTGCTAACAGCAGCGGCTTTAACAAATTGTGGTCTTGCTCCTAAAACGGTTAGTATCTTCATTTGTTTAAAAATAACTTAAGTGATTCAATTTATTCACCCCCTTTACAAAAGGGATTGAGCTGCTTATTAAATCAGTTTTGTAAGATTTATACCATATTTATTTTTTGGCAATTGAATTTAAAATGTTAACTATTTCGCCTGTGAGCGATTTTCTTGAGTATTTTTCAATTCCCGATGCATTTATAAATAGTTTGTTTTCAATGTGTAATTGAAAGAAGTTTAACAAAACTAATTTTAAACATTTAACATCTTCATAATCACATATTTTACCAGTACCTGTGTCATTTAAAATTTCGGCCACTTCACCATCTTTTGGCCCAATTGCTAATACAGGCCTTTCGGCACAAAGATATTCAAAAAATTTCCCTGTTAAAATTCCTTTAGCATTTGGAGTATTATTGATCAGAAGCAGTAAAACTGATGAATTCATTTGTTCTTTAATGATTTCATCATGTGCCATAAAACCAATGATCTCTGTTTTATCTTGTAATTTATATTTTTCAATGTGATCATAAACTGATGCATCCAATTTACCAATCAGTTTAATTGTGAGTTTTTCAGAAAATGTTTTATTCTCATGAATCAGGTCTGAAACGGATTTCCAGAATATCTCAGGATTTCTTGATTTGGCAATTGTACCCGTGTGTGTGATAACGAATTTTTCGCTTTTTGAATAAGGGGTATCAGGTTTATCAGTATCATCAAAACCATTTGGAATGGTGAAAGCATTATTTGCCCCAATTTGTTTAAATTCATCAGTCATATTTCTGGCTATGGTAACCAGTGCATTTGCATTTTGAGCAACTTTTTGTTCAAGATATCGATGTTTTTTATCACTTCTCCTGGTGAGCATTAAATCTTTATAAAAGTCTATATTGGTCCATGGGTCCCTAAAATCGGCCAGCCATGGTACGGCTGTTTTTTCTTTTAGTTTCATGGCTATTAAATGCAGGCTGTGTGGAGGTCCCGTGGTGACGATAACATCAACAGGTTTTTCTTTTATATATTTTTCTAAAAATTTTACAGAAGGTTGTATCCAGAATCTACGAGCATCAGGTATAAAAAAGTTTCCCCTGATAAATACCCCTATTTTACTCATCAATCCAGGCTTTTTTTTATCAGATAAAAATCCTACTTGTATTTTATCTTTTTTCTTATGCCCTGTAAATATTTTATAAAAATTATAAGGCTCCCATATTTTGGTTTTAACTATCTCTGCTTCACAAGGAATATCATTTAATAATTCAGGGTCTTCAAATGGAGCTTCAGGATTTAAAGGTGTGTAAATTATGGGTTGCCAACCAAATTCGGGAAGGTATTTTGAGAATTTCAACCATCTGAATACTGCTGATCCTCCTGAAGGAGGCCAATAATAGGTTATAATTAGAACCTTTTTATTCATTCTTATAATTTGCATGCAAATATAAAATTTATAAAACAAAAAAGCCCTCATAATCTTTATGAAGGCTTTAATTAATATTTTAGGATATAATTAATATGAAATTACAAGTTTTGGTCTTTTTTCTTCTAGTTCATAATCACTACTTGCAAAAATCATTCTCCGATATGTTTCTTCAGTTTCCAATATTAACATCCAGCCGTTGTTTTCATATGTTCCATTAACAATATCCTGGATATGTTCAGTCACATCAATTTCATAATCTGTTATAGTATTACAACTATCCAGTAAAATAGCTCTATTTTTATCGAAAGTGGGTTGGGTATTCCATGTAACAGACATTTCATCCCAACCTGAAGTTATTGGGCATAACAAAGTATAATTAGCGCCTGATAACGATTCACTTGTCCCATTTGCTTTACTTAAATAACCATATAAAAATAATTTTGCTTGATCAATCTCTTCATCTATTGGGATTGATGTTAAATCAAATTTAATCAAAGATCTCATGTTTGTAAAAGCACCTCCATTCGTCCAGGCAATTGCACTAATATCATTATAGGCCCCCCTGTTCACATTCGGATCTAAGTTCCAGATAACAGCATCCATTCCTTCTTCTGATCCGGGCTGGAGCACCAGTGTATTTTTGCTGTCTGATACCTGCAATATTATTGTTAATGGTTCACCAGTGGTTTTACAATTAAATAAATCCAAAGAACTGATTACAGTATCAACATCCGGATATCCAGCTTTACTAATTGAAATTGTATAACTGTCTTTTATAGGTAGTATGATTGTATTGATGTTAGCTTCAAGTGTATCTTCCAAAAAAAGGCTGTCATTCGAAGAAACCGATAATGTAGCGTCAATAAGTTCGAAATTATCAATATCGCTATTGAAGGCTAGTGTTGCTATACATAAGTATTTTGTGCCCAGTATATCAACTGAAAAAGTTGCATAACCAAAATCAGCAGAAGATCCATAAGAAACGGGAATTACCTCAATATTAACTTTTGAAACATCATTTTTTTCAACTTCAAACTCTATTTTCAAAGGTTTTTTAACCAGATAATCATATTTTGATCCTTTTAATGGTGCAGCATACAAGACACTATCATTATCGTCGGTTATTAAGCAGGAAGTGATAAAATATGTACCTATATTTAGTGGAATAGGTTCACTTAAGAGATTTTCATTAAAAATATGCAAAGGAACAGAAGCATTTTCTAATACAATCTCTCCCTCAGAAGATTCAATGCTAATAATTAATGTATTAAATTTATCCAGTTCCTTTTCACCTTCTTTTAACAAAAATTCACCATTTACAGAAAATTGAATTTCACCTTTTGAAATCTTTTTTATTTGTTTCTCACAGGATGTAAGGAAAATAATTGATCCTAAAAATAATATTAAGAGACGCATAATTAGGTTTTTATTAATAACGTCATAAAAATAGTATAGTATTATTACAAAACATATTTTATTATCAGTCTTGGTCTTTCATTTTCAGCATTGTTATTTGAACTGCCAAAGATTAAACACCTATAATATTTTTCAGTTTGAAGTTTTAATAACCAACCAAAATTATTTTCCGGATTATTAATCATATCTGAAATATGTTGTTTCACATCTAT
>JBNLCS010000737.1:0-4121 GCA_050303935.1 Bacteroidales bacterium | reverse complement strand
GGTCAATAATTGAACCATTGCAGTTTATGGTTTTCTTTTTATAAAAAAGTGTATCTTTAGCCTTCATTTACATGCATTTGTGATACAAATATAAAATACTATTTGCAGGAATTATAGTTACTATGGGATTTATTGTAATAGAAGGCCTTGACGGTTCGGGAAAATCTACGCAGGTAAAAATGTTACTTGATTATCTTCGTGAGAAGGTAATCCGGTATAAATATGTCCACTTTCCCAGGTTGGAAGAAGGTATTTATGGTGACCTTATCGCACGCTTTTTAAGGGGTGAATTTGGTACACTGGACGATGTACACCCCTATCTCGTTTCCCTCATATATGCCGGTGACCGCAAAGATGCTTCCAAACAAATAAAAAAATGGTTAGAAGAAGGATATTTTGTACTGGTTGATAGGTATGTATGTTCCAACATTGCTTACCAGGGTGCTAAACTGCAAACTGAGGAAGAAAAAAAGGAACTCACCGAATGGATATTAAATTTTGAATATGGTTACAATAACATACCTAAGCCAGATGTGAATATATTTTTAGATGTGCCCTTTAATTTTACTGAACAAAAACTTAAAGAGCATCGCGAAGGGGACGACAGGAAATATTTGAAAGGAAAACAGGATATACATGAAGCCAGTTTGGATTTTCAAAAAAAAGTGAAGGAAATGTATTTATGGCAGGCGTACAATTATCCCGATTTTGAGATAATAAACTGTAAAGGAAATAATAATGAAATGTTAACACCGGATAAAATTTTTGCTAAAATTGTCAAAACCATTAACTTAATTCCCGAACACAAAAATTGATAGTCTATGAATATCTTGAGATTTGTTAGCCGGCTTCTTGTCGGACTGGTTTTTATATTTTCCGGTTTCGTAAAAGCAGTTGATCCGGTTGGTACAGCTGTGAAATTTAAAGAGTATTTTGAAGCGTTTGGAATGGGCTTTTTTAGCAATATCTCATTGTTTTTGGCAATTGTGCTTATAGCCCTTGAATTCATTGTTGGTATGGTAATGCTTCTTGGGATAAGGATGAAGTTTTTTTCCTGGGTATTGCTAATCCTGATGTCCTATTTCTTTGTTCTTACATTTATTATAGCAATAACCAATCCGGTAACTGATTGTGGATGTTTTGGCGATTTTTTGGTTATCTCAAACTGGGGCACTTTTTACAAAAACATTGGCCTGATGGCATTTTCTATTCTTATTTTTTGGCAAAGAAATAATTTCAAAGAACTCTACAATAGGCACAAAGAATGGATTGCTACCGGAATAATTACTTTGGCGGTGTTTTGGTTTTCTATATACAATATTGTCCACCTCCCGGTATTTGATTTCAGGCCTTATCATGTCGGGTCACACATACCATCCGGAATGGAATTACCTGAAGGCGCACCGGTTGATGAATATGAGGTTACCCTTATATATGAAAAAGATGGGGAACAAAAGGAATTTGACATAAATGATCCCGAATGGCAGGATGGTTCCTGGACTTATGTTGACAGAAAAGAAAAATTGGTTAAAAAAGGCTATGAACCACCAATTCATGATTTTGTAATTACAAATAATGATGGGGATGAGATAACCGATAATATTCTGTACAATGATGGTTACTCTTTTTTGTTTATTTCTTCAAAAATAAATCAAAAGAAAGTCGGGGCATATAGGGAAGCAGACAAGATAAAACTATTTTGTGACCAGGACGACTGGTATACCTTTTATGCGGTAACTTCAGCATTAGATCAGGATATTCAAAAAATTAAAACGAATGCAGGTATTACCTTTGATTTTAATTTTGCGGATGAAACCATGCTTAAAACAATGATCCGGTCGAAACCGGGGTTGGTGCTTATTAAAAGTGGTACTATTATTGGAAAATGGCATTATAATGATTTTCCCGACGTAAATGAGCTGGGCGAGAATTACTTGTCTGATATGATTAACAAACAACGTACGAAAGGTGATCTAAAAAATGTGTTTATTTATATTTTAAGCACGATTATTTTAATAGTTTTCGGCAGACTTGCTTTAAAAAGGATCCATATTACATAAAAATAACCCTGTGGTAAATTTTTTAATTAAAAGACTGATCAATGGTTTTGTTATTTTATTAGGTGTAGTAACTGTTATTTTTTTATTATTTAATACAGGCAGGAGTGCGGAGAAGTCTATACGAATGCAGCTTGGGCAACGAAGCGATGAAGCTTCGTATAATGCCATGAAAAGAGAGATGGGGTTGGACCGGTCTGTTTTTAAACGATATGTAAAATATTTAAATGACCTTTCTTTTATTTCTGTTCATACGAAAGACCCGGATAGTTTTTTTTATTTCAATAAAGATAATTATGGGAACCCTGTCAAATTATTTTCCATTGGCAAAACCAGCCTGATTGTATTAAAGTTTCCTTATCTCCGCAGGTCATATCAATCAAAAAAACTGGTGTCACCAATGATCCGGGATGCCATGGTCAATACATTTATTCTGGCCTTAATTGCCATTATCATAGCTGCAATAACAGGAATTTTATTTGGAATTGTTGCGGCCTTAAAAAAGGATCATTTTATAGACCGGATGTTACTGTTTTTATCAGCGCTGGGAATGTCAGTACCTTCTTTCTTCGCTGCCATTATTATCGGTTGGGTTTTTGCTTTTCTGTTGGGACATGTAACCGGATTGAATTTAACCGGCAATATTATTGAAATAGATGATTTTGGTGATGGGGAATATATAGCCTTGAAAAATTTAATACTTCCGGCGTTTACATTAGCCATTCGCCCTTTATCCGTGTTTTTGCAATTGACACGAAATTCTGTATTGGATATTCTTACGCAAGATTATGTGAGAACGGCTTATGCTAAAGGGCTTACAAAGTACCAGGTTATTAAAAACCATGTTTTGCGTAATGCCCTTAATCCGGTATTAACCTCAATTTCAGGTTGGTTTGCTTCATTAATGGCAGGTGTGGTATTTATTGAATATATATTTGGTTGGAAAGGTCTTGGATACCTGGTGGTAGATGCTTTGAACAAAGAAGATATCCCGTTGATAATGGGCTGTGTTTTAACAATTGCTACCGTTTTTGTTGTTATTAATATTTTAGTAGATATTGTTTACAGCATGCTTGATCCGCGGGTACGATTGGCCTGATATATTGTTAAACATTTATTTACATCCGTCACATTCCTATAATTTTCTTATTTTCGTGGCTTCAAACGAATTAATAATTAAAAAAAATATAAAAATGAGACAGAAAATCGTAGCCGGAAACTGGAAAATGAACAATAATCTTGAGCAGGGAATCGAATTGGCTAAAGAAGTTTGTTCCACCAACATTCCTTCTGATGTAAAAGTTATTTTAGGAACGCCGTTTATTCATTTAACCGAAGTTGTTAAGGCCGTATCGGGAACTGCAGTGTCAGTCGCTGCTCAAAACTGTGCTGATAAAGTAAGCGGAGCATATACAGGTGAAGTTTCTGCTGAAATGGTGAAATCAACGGGTGCCGAATATGTTATTTTAGGCCACTCGGAACGTCGTGCTTATTATGGTGAAACCAATGAGATATTGGCAGAAAAGGTAAAACTTGTACTTGCAAATAACCTGTTACCTATATTTTGCATTGGGGAAGTTCTTGAAGAAAGGGAATCCGGTATTTTATTTGATGTAATAAAAGAACAACTTGAAAAGGGATTGTTTTTTCTTTCTGCTGACGAATTTAGGAAAATAGTAATCGCTTACGAGCCTGTTTGGGCAATTGGTACCGGAAAAGTTGCTACACCCGAACAAGCACAGGAAATGCATAAATATATACGTGAACTGATTAAAGAAAAATACGGGGAACAAATCGCTGAAGGAACCACTATACTTTACGGGGGAAGCTGTAAACCTTCAAACGCAGGCGAATTATTTGCCAATCCTGATGTTGATGGTGGATTGATAGGTGGGGCTTCACTTAAAGCAGGTGATTTTGCAGGTATTTACAATGCCTATTAAGAACTAAAATTTTTTTTGGTAAATATTCATAGTGTACTTTGCAGCACTTAACAGAATGACTATTGTTGTTCAATAGTATCAACAAGAAAAGTCCAACTTCTGCGTTGTTGCTCAAAATTCA
>JBNLCS010000736.1:0-2504 GCA_050303935.1 Bacteroidales bacterium | reverse complement strand
CCACAGATCGTTGTTGATGATAATGGTGAAGCCCAAGTTGTTTACATGATATACAGGGATAATGAAAGAGGTAGCAAGGTATTATTAAATGTTTGTAATAACCTGGATGATGATACTATAAAGATATTGGTATATGATATCACCGATTTTTCAGTAAAGGACTGGGAACCCTCTTATGACACCGATTTATGTAAAGATTCAATGAAACTTTTTTTTTGTACAAAAAATGGAACAGGGCGATGGCGAAACGTTAAGCAATTTGCCTGCTCAACCTGTATATATATTTGACATTTAGCAAAACATGGTACTAATGATATCATTTACCTACCGGACTCAATTTCTGAAAAAAATAAGTTTTTATGGTGTTTAATATAAAAAGTATATTGAACCATGAAGCATAATAAAACCAGATAAGTATTTTTATATCCTATTCTATATATACTATATTTACAGTAAAATTAAGTTTTATTCTATGAAAACAACGAAATTAACTATTGTCGGTTTACTTTTATTTCTTTCGTTTACTATTATGAGTTCCCAAAATACAGGAAATTTAAATGATATAATTGATACAGCATTAAACAGGGCTACCGGGCAATCCCTTTTAATGGCCAAAGAACTGAAAAGCATGCCACGAAGATTACCTCAAACTATCAACAATAGAGGAAAACTTGTTACCAGTGATGCGGGATGGTGGTGCAGCGGTTTTTTCCCCGGAGTTTTGTGGTATTTATATGAGAACAATAATTCGAAAGAGATTAAGGAATACGCGATTCAATATACAGACCGGTTGAAAGACCAGCAGTACAACAAAACAACGCATGACCTTGGGTTTATGATATTTTGCAGTTATGGAAATGGTTACCGGATTACAAAGGATACTTCCTATTTATCGGTAATAAAAAATGCCTCATATTCATTATCCACACGTTTTAATAACAAAATAGGTTGCATACGATCATGGGATTACGCAAGTTGGAATAAACAGTGGCAATATCCTGTTATTATTGATAACATGATGAACCTTGAGATGTTATTATGGTCTTCGGAGAAATTTAACATCGCTAAATTTAATTATATTGCAAAAAACCATGCTAACACTACCATTAAAAACCACTTTAGAAAAGATAACAGCTCTTATCACGTGGTTTCTTATGATACAATAACAGGCAATCCGGAGTTAAAGCATACATCACAGGGATACAGCCATGAATCTGCATGGGCACGTGGACAAGCATGGGGATTATATGGTTTTACTATGCTGTACAGGGAAACGGGAGACAAAAAATATTTAAAACAAGCCGTAAAAATTGCTGATTTTATAGTAAACCATCCTAACTTACCTGAAGATAAGATACCTTACTGGGATTTTGATGCACCAAACATTCCAAACGAGAAAAGAGATGCATCTGCAGGGGCCATCATGTCATCGGCATTGCTAGAGTTAAGTACTTTTACCAAAGGAAACACACGTGATAAATACTATCAAACAGCAATAACCCAGATTAAAACACTTTGTTCTGATGAATACTTGGCACAAGTTGGTAAAAATGGATTTTTTATTTTAAAACATGGGGTTGGGCATATGCCCAACGGTACTGAGGTGGATGTGCCGTTAACCTATGCAGACTATTATTTTATTGAAGCCATTACCAGATTGAAAAAACTGATAGCTGATAATTAATAATCTTTTTCAATAAAAAACTTGTTTATTTTGGATATAAGTAGCTCTATTTCTATAGGTTTGGCAATATAATCATCACAACCTGACCTAAGGCTGTTCATTTTATCATCACGAGACGCAAATGCAGTTTGTGCAATAATGGGTATTTCAGGACGAACTTGTTTGATTCTTTTCGCAGCTTCAAAACCATCCATTTCAGGCATTTTAATATCCATCAAGATCAAATCGATTTTGTTAATTGACAAACACAAGTCTATTGCTTGTAGACCATCCTGTGCATACAATATTTGGGCTTTTGTATCATGTAAAACAGTTTCCAGAAACTTAAAATTAACTTCTTCATCTTCAACAATAAGAATTACCTTATCTTTCCAATTTAATTCGGTTAGGTCTTTGTTATCAATAGAAGGATCATTACTTTCCTCGTCTTCAGGTTTAATAACAGGCAAGTTGAAATAAAAAACAGACCCTTGGTTAATTTCTGATTCAACCCATATTTTACCTCCGAGTAAATCAACAATTCTTTTCGATAATGTTAATCCCAAACCAGAACCTGAATACTTTAATTTTGTAATTTTTTCGACATTCTTAAAACGGTTAAAAATGTGTTTCTGCTGCTCTTTAGATAACCCCCTGCCGGTATCCCGGACAAAAAAACGCAGTTTATTCTCCTCATCAATATTATAACCAAATTCAACATAACCTTTATCGGTAAATTTCAAGCCATTTCCAATTAAATTACTTAAAATTTGCTGTAGCCTTCCTGAATCTGTAAAAATTACATCATTATGAATGGTTTGAGGTATATTAAGTTTTATAT
>JBNLCS010000735.1:0-2539 GCA_050303935.1 Bacteroidales bacterium | reverse complement strand
ACGTATATGATAAACCGGTGATGATATATGCTGATCGCAATCGGATTCTTGAAGCTATCAATAACCTTATTGTTAATTCAATTAAATATGGAAAAAAAGATGGTAAAACGACTGTATCGTTTCATGATATGGATGAACACGTTTTACTTGAGATAACCGATACAGGTATTGGTATTGAAGAAGATAAAATACCAAGGTTATTCGAACGTTTTTACAGAGTAGACAAAGGAAGGTCCAGGGAACAGGGGGGTACAGGTCTGGGATTGTCAATTGTTAAACATATTATTGAGGCACATCATCAAACTGTAAACGTAAGAAGCCGCCCAAATGAAGGATCTTCTTTTTCATTTACCCTCCAAAAATCAAAAGCAAAACAAAGTAAAAATAATAACCCGGGATATCTTGGGTTTATATAGTGAAACCAGTGCTTTCCTGATTATAGGTTTAGGATTTTCCATTCGTCAAAAAAAAAGATATTTTTATAAAATCCGATGTATGTAATTAACACTCTGCAATTCCCTGTATTACTGTAATTTAATATGGTTTTAAAGCAAAAATGTTAACAACTTTTTGTTTTTGTGGGAAACTATTTTACGTATTATTAAAATAAAATGACAACGATTAAATAATTTTAATGCATGGAAAAATTTACCGATACATTAGAGTGGCCTCTCACTGGAACAGTTAAAATCAGTCGGGGAAAATATTATCATGAGGCATTAGCCAATAGGTTATATAAGGCTATCAGGTTTCATGACAGAAGCTCGGGAAGGTATTATTACGATTTATATTATAACAACGAAATATTTTTAACAAGGGTAAATCCCTTGTTTTTAGATTTTATTGAGATGTTTTAAAAAGTTTGTTTTCATGACCCAAGGTTTTATGGTTAATGCCAACAATTAGTTTGTTGGCATTTTTTTTTGCTATTTTCGCAATATGAAAGCAGCCGTGATCAGAAAATTCGGGAAGCCAAGTGTTTTTGAAATTGAAGAAAGGACTATTCCTGAACCTGGTAATAACCAGGTTTTAATTAAAAATTTTGCATCAAGTATTAATCCGATTGATTTTAAATCGAGAAAGGGGAACCATAAATATATTCTAGGGGCTAACTTTCCCATAATCCTTGGTTATGATTTTTCAGGAGAAGTGGTAAAAACAGGTAAAAATGTCAATAAATTTAAAAAGGGAGATCTTGTTTTTGGCCGTTCTGATGTCCGTTACGGAGGAACTTACGCTCAATATTGCCTTTCATCAGAAAGTACAATGGCCTTAAAACCTGATAATTTATCATTTGCACAGGCAGCTGCTCTCCCACTGGCTGGGCTTACTGCACTTCAAGCACTTAGGGATAAATGTAACATACAAAAGAATGATAAAGTTTTAATTATTGGCGCTACAGGTGGGGTAGGGCATTTTGCAGTACAGTTTGTAAATTATTTTGGGGCGAAAAGTTATGCAGTGTGCGATAATTCACATCAGGAGTTCTTAAACCAACTTATGCCCTATAAACATATTGACTACAATTTACAAGACTACAAAAAACAAAACCAGTATTACAATGTTATTTTTGATGTGGTTGGAAAAGAAAATTATTTAACTTGCAAACATATGCTTATTAAAAATGGCTGTTATATCACTACTCTTCCACGACCGATTATAATTTACCATTCGTTTGTTTCGTTGTTTAATAAATCGAAAGTATCTTCTCTGTTAATGCGGGCAAAACAGGAAGACCTTTATTTTGTAAAAACATTGGTGGAAAATGGTTTGTTAAAGCCCAAAATAGGCAAGTCTTTTAAACTCGATCAGTTGGATAAAGCCCATGAATATGCAGAAAAAGGGCACACCGAGGGTAAAATTATAATAAATATCGAACATGAATAAAAAATTGCCTGATATCGAATTTGCCGAGCATTACTGTGACATTCCTGAGGTTTTTTACGAAACAAATACCAAGGAACCTTTTAGAAAATGTACTATTTGTGGCATTGAACTTATTGAAAGTAATCTCCCATATGTTATTGAAAAAGCAATTAAGAATTATCCCGAAGATAAGAAGACAGATGTAATCTTTGAATACGCTATATGTATAGAATGTGTTGAAGAGACACGGAATAGCCTGTCAAAAGAATCTCTGGAGAAAATAAATAATTACATGTTAAACCATACAGATTTATTAACACGAAGAAATTTCTTATTATCGGGGAATAACCTTAATGTTAATGATTGGCTTTCTAATTGTGTTGTGAATAACAAACCTACTGAAGAGCTTCCCGAATACCAAATTGTTTGTCAATGCCAGGGAGATAAAATGCTTTATACGTATATGCCATACATGCTTAGTTGCGATGTTACCGAAGAAATTCAGGAGCTTTTGTCAAAACAAACAAAAGATGAATTAGATCGCTTCTATGATGAAAACCTTGGCTTGCCACCTGATTTGAAAGAACTATTTAAAACGCGGACCCCAGTGTTTTAAGAGATGTCCTGTTTTAGTGAAGGTAGGTTTTTTACTTTTTGACACTATGATAAAACC
>JBNLCS010000734.1:0-3432 GCA_050303935.1 Bacteroidales bacterium | reverse complement strand
AATAGAAACAAGAAAAAAATTAATATATACTATTGAAAGTGAACTTGATAATTTGGAAAAAAGAATAGAAAATAATGAGGTTGGAATTGCTGCAATGGAAAATGATTTAAAAAAATTGCAGCAGGAGTATGCCAGAATTATTTATAGCGCGTATAAAACAAAAAAGTCATCTAATATGTGGTTGTATGTATTGGCGAGTGACAATTTTTCGCAGGCATATAAAAGATATCAATACATTATGGATTATTCGAAAAACAGAAAAAAGCAAAAAGAATCCATCGAAAGCATACAAGATTTATTAATACAAAAAAATGAGGACTTAAGCAACCAGAAAAAAGAGAAGCAGGAATTATTGTTTACATATACCACGGAAGCGGATAATTTAAGAAAGGAAATTAAAAACAAGGAAAGCCTTATTGTTATGTTAAAAAATAAGGAGAAGGAATTAGGAAAGCAAATAGAAGAGAATAAGCGTAAAGAAAAACAGATAGCCAATGAAATTGCTAAGTTGATTAGGGAAGAATCTAGAAGGAATAAACTTGATTATAAAGAAAACAATGAATTGTCGAACGAATTTATTAAGAATGCGGGCAAATTAGTATGGCCGGTTAGTGAAGGGATTATTGTTAGCAGATATGGTAAACATTTTCATCCTGTATTAAGAAATGTGGAACTTGATAATCCGGGTATTGATATATCCACTTCTAGCAATGCAAGTGTAATTGCTGTATATGATGGAGAAGTTTCAGGTGTGTATGGAATTTTAGGAGCTAATAATACCGTTATAATTAAGCATGGAAGTTTTTATACCGTTTATCAAAATGTAATTGACCTTAAAGTAAAAAGTGGAACAAAAATTAATAAAGGTGATATAATTGGGAAAGTTTATACAGACCAGAGTACAAATGAAACTAAGCTACATTTCCAAATTTGGAAAGGAAATAGTACAGTTGATCCATTGCAATGGATTACAAAAAATTATTAACTAATGTAGGTTAGATTTTTATTATATATGTAAAATGAATTAAATTAGCAAAAAATTAGATTTGAATGAAAAAGGAACTGACAATAGAATCTAAAATAGAAAACCTAAGAACAGTAGAAAAACTGATAGATGATATAGCTGCAAGCAATAGTGTGAGTAGTGAGTCATATGGTAATATATTGATAGCAATATTAGAAGGGGTGAATAATGCTATTTTGCATGGAAATAAGAATGACGAAAATAAAAAAGTAAAAATCTACTTTAGTATTGAGGAAAATGAGTTTATAGTAAAAATTCATGATGAGGGAGAAGGTTTTGATTATGAAAATATACCAGATCCAACGGCACCTGAGAATATTGAAAATATTAATGGACGAGGTATATTTTTGATGGAGAAATTGTCTGATAAATTGGAATTCTTTGATAAAGGTACAAAGGTGGAATTAACATTTAAATTGTAATTGAAAGTTAATTTTTTCAAAGAGGATTGTAATTACGATTTTGGAAATGGAAAAGAGGCTATTAAAGTAATTGCAATAATTGCAAAAGAAGAAAATAAGAAATTTAATCAAATAAATGTCATATTCACGTCAGATGAATATTTGAAGGACATAAATATTTCATTTTTAAATCATGATTATTATACGGATGTAATAACATTTCCGTATACCGATAAAGAAATTTCAGGGGATATATTTATAAGTGTAGAACGGGTAAGTGATAATTCTAAAAAATTCAATGTTTCAGAAAATGAAGAATTGAATCGGGTTATTATTCATGGTATTTTACATTTATGTGGGTATGAAGATAATACCGATGAAAATCGAAACTATATGAGGAAGTTAGAAAATTATTATCTGAACTTTTTCGCATAGAATTGTTATATAGAAAAACATTATGCAATACGATATTATTGTTGTTGGTGCCGGACATGCCGGATGTGAAGCTGCTGCTGCTGCAGCAAATATGGGATCTAAAGTGTTACTGATCACAATGGACATGAATAAAATTGCACAAATGTCTTGTAATCCGGCAGTAGGAGGTGTGGCAAAAGGTCAAATAGTCCGCGAAATTGACGCATTAGGTGGACAAATGGGTATAATAACGGATAAATCAATGATTCAGTTTAGAATGCTGAATAAATCGAAGGGGCCGGCTATGTGGAGCCCACGTGCCCAATGTGATCGTATGATTTTTTCTAGTGAATGGAGAAAATTATTGGAAAATAATCCGAATGTATTTTTTTGGCAAGATATTGTAACAAAACTCTTATTAAACAATAACAAGGTAGTTGGGGTAGTTACAAAAATTGGGGTTGAGTTTAAGTGTAAAAGCGTTGTTCTTACAAATGGGACGTTTGAAAATGGCATCATTCATATAGGAAAAACTCGTTTTGAAGGGGGTAGGATTTCAGAACCTAAGTCAGTTGGAATTTCTCAGCAGTTAGCTTCATTTGGGTTCAAAGTCGGTAGGATGAAAACAGGTACGCCAGCACGGATAGATGGGAGAAGTATCGATTTTCAGGTAATGAATGAACAGAAGGGTGATGATGAAATACCTGGCTTTTCTTTTTTAGTAAATCATAATTTGAATAGTGAAAATCAACGAAGCTGTTTTATTACGTATACGAATGAGGAAGTACATGATGAATTACGAAAAGGGTTTGAAGAATCTCCATTATATAATGGTACAATAAAAGGTGTTGGACCTAGATATTGCCCGAGTATTGAGGATAAAATTGTTACTTTTCAGGAAAAAGATAAACACCAATTGTTTTTGGAACCGGAGGGGTGGAACACAATTGAATATTATATAAATGGTTTTTCGTCATCTTTACCATGGAACGTTCAATTAAGTGCGTTAAAAAAAATTAAAGGATTGGAGAAAGTTCAAATATTCAGGCCTGGATATGCGATAGAATATGATTACTATGATCCTACTGAATTAAAAAACACATTGGAAACAAAGAAAATAGAAAATCTTTTTTTTGCTGGACAAATAAATGGAACAACTGGATATGAAGAAGCAGCAGGGCAGGGATTAATAGCAGGAATAAACGCCCATTTAAAGATAACCGAAATAGAACCTTTTATATTAAAACGGGATGAAGCATATATTGGTGTGCTTATAGACGATTTGATTACAAAGGGTGTTGATGAACCATATCGCATGTTTACGTCAAGGGCGGAATACAGGATCCTATTGAGACAGGACAATGCCGATAGGCGATTAACCGATAAAGGATTTAAAGCGGGACTAGTAAAAGAGGAAAGGATAAAGAAGTTAAAAAAGAAGGAATCTAACATTAGCTTATTGGTTAAAAATATTGAAAAAAATAGTGTAATACCTGAAGAAGTTAATGATTATTTGGAAAGCAAGGGTACGGCAATGATACCTCAAAAAACTAAAATTAAGAAATTGTTATTAAGGCATCAGGTAAATTTGAC